>CALCGQ010000172.1 GCA_937901015.1 uncultured Bacteroidota bacterium
TATTTCATTTTTGGCCAGAAGCACAAGGTGCCATCCTTTACCATCGGATTTTGTTTCTTTCTTGAGCATTCCTCTCCGTGCCACGTAAGCTTCACATCCAATAATTGGCTTTAAACCTCGTTTTAGAGCTGCATCGTGAAACTTCTTGACACCATACATATATCCATGGTCGGTAATTGCAACTGACTCCATGCCATCATCCTTGGCCTTATCGAGCATCTTATCAATATCCGATAATCCATCTAATACAGAAAACTGTGTGTGTACATGTAAATGAGTAAAAGGGACATCCTTTGAAACCTCAGGAATAATAACATCCTCGTCAACTTCAATATTTACAACATCAATAACTTCCTCTTTTTCATGGAAAGCCTCGACTTCAAGTCCTATGGATTCTATGGGGTCAGGATTTGCAGCAATGAAATCATCCAATATGGAAGGATCCAATTTCAATGTATTAGCATTGATTATTCGTATTCTAATCAATTCAAGAAAACATCTTGCTGTGGCTTGAACATCTGCCATAGCATTATGAGCCGCATCAAAACCCTCATTAAATAACTTATTATAAAGCTCTTCTAGCGTTGGCCATTTAAAATTACCACCTTTACCACCAGGTAATGCACAGTAATTTGTACTCTCTGTTTTTGTATCAACACTAATTTTATCAAATAAAGTCGTTACAATACCAGCTCTAAGCATCTCAGAACCAACAATACTATTATCAAACTCTATATTGTGACCAACCACACAGTCTACTTTCTCCAAAGCTACATTAAACTCATTGAGAACCTGGTCAATGGGCAGACCCTCTTTGGTAGCTCTTTCAGTAGAAATACCATGTATTTTTTCCGATCCCCTAGGTATAATAAACCCATCAGGTTTAACTAAAAAACTTTTTACCTCGATTAGTTCACCTAGTTTATCGTGTATTTGCCATGCCACCTGAATCATTCTTGGCCAATTATTAAAATCATCCAGAGGTGCATTCCAGTTTAAAGGTAAACCAGTTGTTTCCGTATCAAATATCAAAAACATAAAGAGATTTTTATTGTTATTAGTTAATTATTCTCAGATACTTAATAGCATATAGGATGGTTTGATACAAGTAAAATCTACCAATTCAATATTGTAAATCGAATTTATAGTTTGAGAAACCAAATATATGCTAACTAGCTCAAATTATGCTATTTACATATAACAACAGAGCCCTAGCAAAGGTATAAAAAAGGTAAATAAAGTATCGTTGTGTTAATAACTTTGTATATGTTTTATATGTATTTGACTAACAAAGAATTTACGAAAAAACTAAACATTAGCTATGCTTACCTACTAAACTAAAAGAATAGATTACAATAAGAACTTAAATTATTTTTATTAAATCTAAATCTTAACTTGTAGTTAAAACTAATATTTATATTTTTGCCGCAATAACTAAAATTAATACTTATGTCAGGAAACATAACATTTACAATGATTAAGCCACAAGCCGTTCAAGATGGCAATATGGGAAAAATTATTGACAAGATAATTGAAGGTGGATTTAATATTAAGGCACTGAAATTAACTAGATTAACTAAAGAACAAGCAGGTAAATTTTACGCTGTTCACAACGAAAGACCATTTTTCAACAGTTTAGTTGAATTTATGACTTCAGGTCCAATTATTGCAGCCATACTTGAAAAGGAAGATGCTGTATTAGGATACCGTAAATTTATTGGGTCAACTAACCCTGAACAAGCTGAACCAGGTACCATTAGAGCGCTGTTCGCGACTTCTATGGAAAAGAATGCTGTACATGGTTCTGATAGCGATGAGAATGCGATTATTGAGGGAGACTTTTTCTTTTCAGAGTTTGAGAAGTTCTAATGCTCAATAAGCAATATGTATATAAAGCCACTTTCGATGAGAGTGGCTTTTTTTATTTAGTAAACTCCTCATAAGTACCATCTGCATTAAGGATGATAATTCGCTTATTATTGGAACCGTAATAGGCTGGCTTTTCGTCCTCAACCTGACTTCCAAATTGAGGACCGTCATTTTTTTCTATCTCCTTAGAATCAGTATCAAAACTTAACATTGGCTGATCGTTGATTAGATTATCATCAACTATTGCAGACGTATCAATAGCTTCTCCCTGATCAATAAACATAGCTCCTTCCCCAAATAATAACCATTCCAGACTAATTCTATTAAAAGCAGTTTTGATTTTCATTACAAAATCAAGACTTGGTTTATTCCTTCCGGATAATACATGTGATAAAGACGATCGTTGTAATTTAATTGTATCAGCAAACTGTGAAGAAGAAAGCTGTTCCAGCGACATAATTTGTTTAATTCTGTCTATCATTTTTTGTTTACAAAGATAAACAACAATTGTTGAATAATCAACAACCATAACAAAATACGTCATATGAATCGATTACATATTTAAATTATGCTATTTATCTAAAGTATATTATATAT
>CALCGQ010000173.1 GCA_937901015.1 uncultured Bacteroidota bacterium
GCTTGTGGTGTTACTTCCACCAACATAAGCTGAGCCACCATCAAAAACAGTAGTTGGATAGCCGGAAATATTGTAATATGAATTTCTTGCATTGGAAGCAGTATTGGTATAGCTGTCACCATTATGGTTCTCGATAATAACAACATCATGTCCGTTGGCAACCATATCGTCAGCACCCATTGCTGAACCAGGACAATACTGGCACCAAGTACCAGTACCTATCTCAATAAGAACTTTATCACGTTGTATTTGCTGGGAAAATGAAAAGCTAAGGCCAATAATTAAGGCAAAAATAGTAGTAGTCAATTTTTTCATTTTGTTCATCTTTGATTGTTAGAATTTAGATTGATGTCTGCAAATTTAAGCATTTTTAAGCCGGACGTAAAGAATGCTATAATTATTGAATTAGACAATTAGACAATGATTGAATGAGGCAATGATTGAATGCCAAAGACTAAAGACCAAACCTATTTCATTATCGTTTTTTTAAACGAAACCACTCCAACAAAACTCCTCGTTAACCCATCTGGCCTTACTTCTTTGTCAATGGCAGGTGCGGCAAGAACAAATTCCATATTCCAATTGTTTTTAAGTTGCTTTTGTAATTTGGCAACTATATTTAATGTAAGCCCAGATGAATTTGAAACTTTTTGTCCACCCTTTATTTCATCTTCACCCAAATGATAAATTGGTAATGCGCCAACCATCAATTTGGTTTTCTTTAACTTAAATCGGTATTCTACTCGAGCCATAAGGTCATCGGCTCTTTTAAGTTGATACGACTCATTATAATTGTTGAAATAAGCTGGATTGTCAGGTCTGTGTTCAAACTCATTTAGATTATGTGAAAACGAATGTTGGTATCCTAGACCAAAATGCCAGTTTTTGTGCACCGAACTAATCCCCACGATTATATCATAAGTACCCAGGCTTGATTGATAAGCCATAGGTAAAGGAAATCCATTCATGCTTTTATTTGCATCGCTAGATGGAACCTTCACACCTCCAATTAAAATAAAGCTTGTTGATTTTCCTGATAGTATTGCCTGATTAAGTGTTATGCTTAAATCGCCTAACCCACTTGTATTTCCAAGATTTCCAAAAGTAAAATTATATGGTATTTTTATCTGTACTAACTGATTATTGAATGTTGGAATGACCATATCAAATTCACTGCTTAGATGGAATACATTTTGTTCGCCAAGCCCAAAGATTGTAGAAATTCTTGCAGTAATTGATGATTCCTCACTTCCAGATCCTGAATCTAACCCAGCAACAGTGCATAGCCCTGCATCGCTGCATCCCTGACCTGTTGAAGAAAGATATAGAGCAACGACAAATATGTAAACTAACGATAGCCTCATGTTTTTCCTTTTATTGTCGTAGTATCTCATATTTCCTTACAGTTATCTTCCATATTTGCTAGTGATAATAATTACTTTTGTGGAGGATTATAAATTATGCTTGTAAAAACAAAAGGAATAGTAATTAAGCAAACTAAGTATTCTGATTCGGGAGTAATTGTAAAGATATTTACCGAAGAAATGGGGATACAATCGTTTTTTGTGAGAGGCCTTAGAAGTAAAAAATCCAAAACTAAAGCCGTATTATTTCAGCCACTTACCATCCTTGATTTAGTATTCAACTTTTCTGATAAAAAATCATTACACAATATAGTGGATGTTGAATTAGGCTACGCTTATCAGTCAATATCCATAAATATGATTAAGCGAAGTTTGCTATTTTTCATTGATGAACTACTGCATAAGTGCTTGAAGGAAGAAACCGAGAATAAAGAATTGTTTAATTGGATGGAAAATGCCCTTATGTGGCTGGATTTGGAAGAGAATAATTTTGTTAATTTTCACCTTATATTCATGATTCAGTTATCAATGTTCATGGGCTTTTACCCAAAAAATGAATCCAGAAATGAGGACATTGTTTTTGACCTCCAGGAGGGAAAATACTGTGAAAATGTACCATTTCATCAACATTGGGTCAAGGGAGAGCTTGCGATATTGATTAGGAGAATACAAGCCTCAAAATTTGAAGACTCGAGTGCTATCCAAATGAATAATGCCACTAGGAAAAAAGTACTTGAAACGATGATTGCCTACTTTAATTTGCATGTTCCATCATTGGGAGAATTTAAATCTTTAGAAGTATTAAAGGTTGTGTTGGAATAGTTTTATGATTAAGATAATAAACAATTATAGAGAAGAGAAACCTGCCCTTGGCGGGATATTCTAATAACTTCAATACGCTAGTTAATCAATGATAATGAAATTGATGATCTCTCAATTGTATAATTAACCTTATCCAAATTCCAGATATAGACTTTAATTTCAGATAAGTTTTCAGGGATTTTATCAATGATGATACTGTGCTTGAATTCTGTATCACCAATTCCCCAATTGGTTTTTAACCAGTCAAATGGGACATATTTGTAACTAATATTTTTACCAG
>CALCGQ010000174.1 GCA_937901015.1 uncultured Bacteroidota bacterium
TTGTAGAAGAAAATAGATCCTCGTTATTAAAACGAGGACGAGTTCGTTTGATGATAATTATCCGAAGCCATAATCCAAAAGCCATAGGCTATAAGCCCTGCCTATGGCATGGAACAAGGACGAGTTCGTTTTCTTTGTTTGCCACTGGGCTTTCTTTATCCCCAAAAACATCCATAATTATCCTCAATCACAAGATCTAAAAAGTCTTTTAACAAAGGTACGATTGGATTAGGGTCATATCTATACCATTTTAGGTTTCCTCTTAACCAGAAAACTTTCCAATGGTTTTTACCTTTAACAAATGTAGTCTTTGCTATTTCTGGTTCGATTTTGATTTCCGGATTATCAAATCTTGGTCTTATTTCGTGAATAATAATTGTCTGGTCGATAATCTTGTACCCAATGTCCAATTTTTCTCTGATATCCTCGCCTGGTCTAACTTTATCTAGGAAGATTTCAAGTTCAACAATCCATTCAGCTTTTCTAACAATGTCTACAGTCATTTAATATATTTTTACTTGTGGCCAACTCACAAATATATGGATTTTGTGTTGTTGTTGATTATAAAAGTTGAAAGTTAAAAGTTAGAGTGAAAGTATGGAAAGGGTCGTCTCTTGATAATTATTCAAAGCCAAAAGCCAAAAGCTATAAGCCAAAGGCTAAAGACCAAAGACTAAAGACCAAATGAGTGACTGGTGAGTAGTGAATAGTGAATAAGAAAGAATGTTTCCCAAAAACCCCTCGTCCGCGTTTCGAACGCGGATGCTTTTCTGTTACAATTACATTGTATTACAATTTACGCTAGCGCGCGAAATTTTCTCGTGCTTTATTTACCAACAATCAATTACCTAAATCGCGATTCCATCGGATAATTTGCACTCTTCACGGTTAAAATATGTTCCTCCTTACCATCCAACCCTTGCGGTTAAACTATACACCATGAGCATAGCTAGCATGTTAAAATCAGATTATATTGACATTACAATAGAATTGTAGAAGAAAATACGTCCTAGTTTTTGAAACGAGGACGAGTTCGTGTATCCTTTTTACCCTTTGCGTACTTTGCGATTAAATCATGTTTCTTAAGGACGGTTATTAACCATGATGGCCTTTCAATGTAATATAATAAGTCCATTAATACACATATCCTAATAGTCGGGTTCGTTTAAGTGACATATAATCAGTGCTTTCATAATATAATTGCTGGCAAACGCATTGCAAATGCGCTTGAGCATTGGGGCCATTTATTCAGTACTTTCATGAGGCAATTCCTACCAAACAAATTGCAAATACGCTAGAGCGTTGGATCGATAGGCCACTAGCCAATAGCTATTATCCAATGACTATTAAACAAAAAAGAATCAATCTTTTACAATCAGTTTCGTAAAATATGTTTTACCTAAAACAGTAATCTTAATTATATAAATACCAGCATTAAGGTTAGGTAAGTCAAAATTAGTAAGGTTGTCTTCAGCACTGTCGTATTCTTTATTTGGGATACACATTACCAATGAATGATTTATATTTAGTATTTCAATGGATTTTATACTGGATGTAGTTTCAATTGTTATGTTTCCTAAAGTTGGATTTGGAAATATTTTTATTTCATTGTCCGGTATTTCATATGATTTTTTTGCTGATAGATAATCTGAAGAACTATATTCATTGCTATTTATAGTCTTTTCTATCTTCTTACTACCACAAGAAACAGAATAATCAGCATCTATACTTAGTAATAAGTTTGTATTTTCTCCTCTTACTATCACGCCATCTGATAAGTTTATGGATTCATTCGCAGTTATCCGTACATTCGCTCCATTGTCGATTACTACATCTCCAACTGGTACCAAGTTTGTTACATTTCTACCAGCGATTATATTACTTCCAACAATATTTAAATCACTATCCAATGTAGTATTCTGAATAAACTTGGTGCTAAGAACAAGCTCATTTACAATTGGCTCAATAATGTCCAAGGGTAATACATCATGATGGGTTGTTTGACTTGTTTCAATTGTTACATCAAATTTTGATGTGCCGTTTACTATATCTAAAGCACTTGTATATGGAATATATGTGGGATCGGATGTTCTTTCAATTGATATGGTAGGGTAATAGAGAGGTATAATTGGAAAGAGAAATTCAATCCACCAATATATTGGTAACCTTATTACCATTGGATCCATGGAAGTGAGATCTATGGGTAAATATGAACCTGCTACTTTTTCTTCATCTTCAAGATCGAAAGTCTCGGTACCCACAAATGGACCTGTGCCAGTAACCTTAAGCCAACCACCTGTGTTTGGATTAATTGTATTTGAAGAAAATGAAATTCCAATATTCTTTTGTGTTAAATGTGGGTATCCATTACCGTTTAATGCATTTAGTTCTGTGAAAAAAGATGTGTGAATGTCCCCATCAGGATCATATGTGGAATAATTTAGTAGCTGTTTTGCTGCATCGTTGTTTAATGCATGTTCAGCGAATCCATCTCCAGCTTGATTCTCTTTTTTATAATCCTGCAATGACTTGGATACCACCGCACCCTGTTGAGGTGAATCGACAGATATAAAAATATATGCTGGTAGTGGATTACCTTCGTCTTCTGCCATTGCAAATCCATATCTGGAAATAAGTCCACCCATACTTACACCACCAGCTACAATTGGTATATCATTGTTTATATTTGAAATATACCTTACTGCCGAATTAAAGCCGGCTGCATTATTTTTAATATCTTGTGTACCAAATCTATTGTCTAATAGGTAAACATCAAATCCGTATTCAACTATACACGAAACAAGGTCCTGAGCAACATAATAATACATCTCTTGAGTATTAGTCTCATATGCATCAAATCCTTCAGAGAATAAAAATGGTATATTATGAGGATTATTACCACTCCAAACCCTTAATGTATTCCCGAAATTATCCTTATATAATTTTGATGAGGCAGGAATTACTTTTATCTCGTATTCTCTGTTATAAGACATGCCGAATTCATCTGTTATGTTTACTCTCAAGTTATGTTCTCCACAGATTGGAAAATAATCAGATGATTCGTACCAAACCACATCTGTTTTACTACTTCCTGAGTATATCTCAAAATAGTCACCTCCGTTAACACTTATTTTAACCTTTGTCATCCATGTATATGCCAGCCCCTCAGGCGAGGATCTGGTGCTAAAGTTTATAACATTGTTGTTTAATTGAATGAATACTGGGACTATTTGAGATGGATTCACATATATATGAATACCTTGTAGCTGGTTAGATAACTCTTCCCAAACATAATCGTCTTCATTGTCAGAGGTATATCCAATAACAACATAGTTGGCAGTTTGTTGTTTCCAGTCATCGCAAATACCATTGAGTTTTTTTTGACCATAAGTAACTAATGGTATAAGTATGATAAGAATTTGAATTATTGTCAGGCTAGTATTTTTAGGCTTGTTTTTCATTTCTAATAGTTTTAAAGGTTATTAAAATCGCCATCCTATCCTTACATTCCAACTCACATCAGGGTATAAGTATGTTCCTGATTCATATGGTTTGGACCATGGGAATTCATTGTAGCCTGAGTTTATGTCAGATTGATTAAGGGAGTAATAGCTACTTATTACTTGCGCTCCCAGTCCTGCCATCGTTTCAAATAAGAAACCTGAATTTGCAATATATTTCCACCCGATGGTAGCATAAAGCCCTATTTTTGTTCTGTTGATTTTATTATCTGCTTGATATGATTCAGTATATATAAGTAATGTTTGTCCACCAACATAACCACCAGAAAGTTCGTTTTTAGATTGAGCTAAATATCTTTTGATTTCTGTGTTTATGGCAATCCCCCATAGGTCATCCACATTTACATTTAGTTGCCCATATCCGTGAATCTTAACTATGTCGAATATATAACGTAGGTCACATTGCATGCTTAGATTGTTCTTTAGTCTGAATTCAATCCCAGCTTGAACACCTGAACTGTTTGTGACAAAATCTCCTCCAAACCCTATTGCAGATATCGATATATCAATAAAGCGTTTAAGTTTTATTGTATCCTGGGATGATGCGGTTAATATTGATACAAGGATTATTACTGTTGCTATGATCTTTTTCATGAGACAGATTTTTTTGATTGTTCAGTTGAAAATTAATATAAGTGCTTCTATTTTAAATTTAGTTTGAGTTGGTCTATTTGTTTTTGCTGTTCAATGATATACAAGGTTAACTCTTCAACTTTCTTTAATAGTAAGGAGTTCATTTCACCCAGACCAATTCCATTATTATGCACTTCTTCTTCAGATGGAAATCCGGGTAGTCGTTTATTGGATACTATGTAGTTTTCTAGTTTGCTTATTGGCATTAACTCATAATCATCATTAAAAACTTCATCCCACCAATCCAGCACCCTTACTTCTACTTCATGTGCCCATAGCTTGCCATTTACCTTTAATTCATAACCTAATTCATCTGGTCTACCGAATACAGCCTCCGATTCGCGTAAATTAAGTATAATCTTACCATAGGATGTGAATTGTATTTCACCAATTGGGTTTATAATCTTAAGAGGATTTCTCTCTCCACAATATCCCTTACATAACATTATCTTACTGGCGTTTTCACTGTCGCTTCCCTTTAAGGTTAGAAACTCCGAATCAAACCAATCGCCTCTGTCACTTAGGTTAGTTCCAATAACTGCATTCAGTACTTTTAGGTTACCATCAATTTCAAGTTTCTCGCTTGGATTTTCAACACCTATGCCAACATTGCTTAATCGATATGCTTCATTCTCCTCATTGATTTTCCATATGGATAATTCTGTGGGATCTTGCCATCTTGCTTCTCCATTTAAGTCAGAGCATGTTAGAACGTACCCTGGTCTTGATGATTGGTTAAATAGCCGAAGAC
Organism: uncultured Bacteroidota bacterium; assembly: GCA_937901015.1. GTDB lineage: Bacteria > Bacteroidota > Bacteroidia > Bacteroidales > F082. The sequence continues at coordinate 4,906 of CALCGQ010000174.1, forward strand.
CAGTCATTTTAACCGTTCCGCCCACCTCAAGTTTAGTTTCTGGAAGATTATTTTCCAATCCAATTCCCACATTTCCCTCATTTAGAAAATAATAAGATTGGGTATGAAATACCAACCCAGCTGTACCACTTGAAGTGATTCCATGATTCATATTACCTAGGAACAAACTAGCCCGAGCACTTTCATCCCATCTATTGGGTTCGATGAAAATTGCAGCCTCTTCATTATTGTCGGACCGTATATGCAGTTTGGTTTGAGGATCAATATATCCTTCTGAGTTTATAACATTTCCAATTGCAACTTTACCAGTTTGATTAAAAAAACCGCTTGTATTTGGTGACTCACCAACAAATAATGTTGGGTGTGTACTCTCGAATCCAATCATAAGGCTACGCGGCATATTGTTTTCAAGAAATATACCCTCATTCCATGGTCCACCAGAACCAATTATAATTGAATTCTGCCCATTTGCTTTGACCATTTTTCCAATTGATATCGCACCTGTGTATGTTGCAAATGAATAAAAGCCCAAGGATGTTGTATATGAGGCGGTTGCCTGTGATGCAAAACCCGCAGCGAATGCAGAATGCCCCTCAGCAACAGAATTAGTGCCTATGGCGCTGGGATTTATCCCGGAAATTATTGTCCCACCATAATTTACCTGGCCTAGTGTTACCGATACAGTAACCATTAGAATTATTGTTATAATATTTTTCATTTTTTTTGTTTTGTTATTGTTTAATCCACGTGCCGGAAATAACAGTTTTGTTACTTCTCTCTATCGAATAGAAATAATTTCCGGACTTTAAAAAACTCACATCCATTGTTGAAATTAAACCTGAAAGTGTCGTATTAATAAGATTATGTCCTGAAATGTCCCATAGTTTAAATGTACAATCTGTAAGACCTGTCCTTACTTTTATCACATCTATGCCTGGGTTAGGATATAAGATAGCATCGGTAATTGATATTTGGGGGTTATGTGGTAGATTTGTGATACAACCAGTAGAATCTAATTTTATTATCAAACCTTTAAGATTTACATTAGTTTGACCAATTTCACTGAAAAATCCCGCAAGGAGTACTCCACCATCCATTGATGCTGTAATAGACATTAACCAATAATAATAATCGCCTCCAATATATTTTTCATATTCAAGTCCAAGAGTGTCATTGAGCTTTGTAATATAGTACCAACTAGGATAACTACCAGTTATGCCCTGGAGGTTGTGAGTCCCTCCAAGGTAAATACAATTTTGATAGTAGAAATCAACTGCTTGCACATCTCCACCTCTAGAGTTTGTGTCAGGATCTGTTAGGTGTATCTGATGAGCTATATTGAATGCAGTGTCCAGAAGATATGCTCCTACCTGAAATAAAAATTCATTTGTCCCATAAAACTGATCACTACCTCCTGCCAGCATATAGTCATTGTTCAGTAGTAATGAATTAAATGGAGGATGAAAATGCTCTGGATAGTAATCAACATCTACCTGTTCCAATTCATTATTAAGGGTTATAATACTAGATACATATCCACCACCTGGGTAATATGCCCACTGCGCACTCAATAGTAATGATGTAGAGTCATGATTATAGGTTAAACTCCAAACTTCTCCCGATTCATCACCCGAGTATGCCTTGAAATCAAGCATATCCCCTTGTTGGGATATCTTCATTATGAACATGTACATATTAAGATGTGGAGCACAGGCATATATGATTTCACCGTTTGATAACTCTAGTATGCTTGATGTAAATCCCGCATAATAATAGTTGAATGTGTAGACTTTCTCCCATACAATATTTAAGTCGTTATCTAACTTGGTAAGAATGGTAAATAAGTAATTGCTAGGCTCACCAATCTTGTATCCATAACCTGATAACAAAAAGCCTCCTTCTCCAGTAACTAATTTGTCAATATGAAAATAGTTGTAAATAGTATCTGGTTTACTAAATATTGTAGCCATGGTATCTCCCGAAGAACTAATTCTATACAGGAATGTGTTCGCTGCATTAAGACTATCAGCATATATTGCTTTACGAACAATACCAACATATTCACCGTCGTCCATTCTTTTGAATGATACAGGCATTATATCGTAATCTGCCTCGAGGATAACTTCAAAACCGGTCTGTTGAGCATAAGATTTACTGATATGTGTTCCCAACAGAAAAGTAATCAATGCATTTATTACTATAATATATAATTTAGTACTATTCATGCCAAATTAATAAGCGTTCACCAACAAAAATTGTATATTTATGTTGTATCCGATATGGATTAGGCAATGGTACCCCAACTAATACGCAGTTTGCAAATTTCCTGCTTGTTGTTTCCAAGTCTTGAGCATAATTAATATAATGTCCTTCATAGAAATTCATTTCATATTGTGACATACATTTAACATCATCATCGATAACTAATCCATTTTCAGTTGTTGCATAGAATATTTTGTAATCCAGATAATTATCAAAATCTGTTGTTAGTGGATCACTTGTGGGTGTTATATAGGTGCTTGTAATACCTCTGAACCACCAGGTTGCTCCAGATGGCGGGTCTGGTAACATGTAATTCGTTACTCTCATATCCAATTGAGAAGCACCATCCTCAGGAGCATATTGATGTGTTGAACATAATCCCAGGTTTTCTCCATACCACCAATTGTCGTTATGTAGTACCACAGTTTGTTGATTACCAATTAATGAAGTGATTTTAATAATAGCATCTCCATTGCCATCCGTACCTATGTTAGTTAGGTCGGTCAGTAATAGTCTCTTTTTGCTGTAGTTAACTCTGTTCATCTGACTTGTTATGGAATCCATAATTTTATCGTAATAAACTTGCATCAGATCTGGATCATTTATTTTATCAACTTCGTTGAGAGGCATTATAATTTCAGATACCTCAAGTGTTTTCTGATTACACAGTATATTTATGTTTGCAGAATCATAGTTTATCAGAGACTCTATTTCAATAACTGCGCTGTCAGCTGTGTATAAGTCACCGGATGTTTTTAGGCTTGGGTTATCCCTATATCTCTCCATTTTTGATTTAAATGTTAGCACATGTTTTTCTAGGGCGTTGGATTTTTCAATTAGGAAAGTCTCGTCTTCATTTGTCACAAATTGGGAATGGTCTTTGTTGCAATAGTACATTGATCCCATTATGAGCAATGTAATTACAATCATTGTTGATCGCTTTTTGATTTTCTTAAGTCTCATAATCATACTTTTTAAGGTTAATAGAAAAACTGATTAAATCATTGGGTTATTTTTAATCAATTTTTGATAGCTAGTCGTTAGATTTAGTTCTGAAGTTAAACCTAACATGTTTTGTGATTGTAAATATACAATCTAAATAGCTGGATGTCAATAGGTAATAACAGTAGTATTGTTCCTACTATTTACTGTAGTTAATTTAGGTTTTGAAAAATGAAATAGTCAGACAATCAAACAAGTAGCAGAAAACAGTGTTGTAACAAATTATTTTCATGGAAACAACAGATTTTCTGAAAAATACACTTAACTAATGTCAATAAATATTGTAGCAGCATTAATTTTCAGACATAAATCTATTATATTAATCCCGTAGTTTTAATCGGAAAATAAGTAACAATCAGACTGCCTATCGGGAGGCATGGATATTAGAATGATAGTAATTCATCAATATTATTAATTGATTTGCTATATAGATATTGCTACTTAATACTTCCGGGAGCCAGAATGTTCCCAAATACATTGCAAATGCGCTTGATTTAGAGTGAGCTATGTCTTTCAAGTTTTATGCTCCTTTAGTTAATACAATAATAAACTTCTCACTTTTCACTTTTCATTTTCCACTTTTCATTTTTCACTTTTCACTAAACCATAACAAATACACAAAGCCATCAGCCAAAAGCCAATGACCAAAGACCAAAGACTAAAGACCAGATACTAACGCCCAATAATCATTCCATCCACAACACCTTCTCATGATACTCCTTGAGGTTCGATGCACCAGCATAGCTAAAAGCACTACACAACCCATCATGGATATCCTTTATAGCATACCTAACAGCACCTTTATAAGGAATTTCCATACTTACACCCTCAGTGTGCTTACCACTATTGCCAGTCTCTAATTTCGACTCATAGGAAGCACTCCCCATATAACTTTTGTAGAAAGTTTCATTGGGGTAGTTACCCTTTCTGAGTTTAGGACCCGGACTCTCTTTGGTCCCTGCAAATAAGCTACCAGCCATAATAGCATCAGCTCCAGCAGCCAGAGCCTTTGAAATATCACCAACAGAAGTAATACCACCATCAGCAATAATCTTTATGCCAAGCTCTTTTTTTCGTTCAGTACAATTCAATACAGCAGTAAATTGCGGGATTTCATAGCCAGTCATAATCCTGGTAGTACAAGCCGACCCTGGCCCAATTCCTACTTTAATAATATCAGCACCCCAACTAGATAACGCTTCAACAGCCTCACTGGTACAGACATTGCCTGCAATTATATCAACTTGATTGTCAAGCCCATTATTTTTAATCCACTCCTTTACATTCCCAATCTGTTTCTTCATTTTAATGTGATAGCCATGAGCAATATCAATGGTAACACTTCTTAGTAAGCTACTGAATTTGTTATTTTCAAATATTGCAAGTGAATCTATATTATTGACGCCCAGAGAAATATCGATTGGACAGTTGTTTTCAAACAGTTGTTTACAATCATCATAGTATGATTCCTCAGTTTTCTGAAACCGATGTAATATTCCCATTGCACCCAGTTTATGAAGAGCAATGGCCAATTCAGGTCCCGTTACAGTCTTCATATTAGCAGCAATAACTGGCATCTGTATAGTATGAAATTGCGGGTGCTTAAATAGTTTGACTGATAAGTCAACATGACTGCGACTTTCAAGTTCTGAGTAAGAAGGTACTAGGTATACATCGTTATAGTTGAGAGATTTCATATTCTGTTTTATATTCAATAACTGGTTAACATACAAATCTAAAAATATTCGGAGAAACTTAGTTAATAAATCTTTTTATGTTTATGATCAATGCAACAATGTAGCAATGTAGCAATGAGCAATGCAGCAATGCAGCAATGCAAAAATGATCAAATGAATTAATGATTTAATATAAACTCTGTAACCTTTGACTTTGCGAATCCTTAGCGCCCTTTGCGGTTAGAATACAATTCAACAATTTAGCAATGCAACAATGATTAAATGAAATAATGATTTAATATAAACCCTGTAACTTTTGACTTTGCGGAACTTTGTGAATCCTTAGCGCCCTTTGCGGTTAGAGTACAATGCAACAATGCAGCAATGCAACAATGATCAAATGAAATGATTTAATATAAACCCTGTAACCCTTGACTTTGCGGAACTTTGCGAATCCTTAGCGCCCTTTGAGGTTAGAATACAATTCAACAATGTAGCAATGCAAAAATGACCAAATGAAATAATGATTTAATATAAACCCTCTAACTTTTGACTTTGCGGAACTTTGCGAATCCTTAGCGCCCTTTGCGGTTAGAGTACAATGCAACAATGTAGCAATGCAACAATGATCAAATGAAATGATTTAATATAAACCCTGTAACCCTTGACTTTGCGGAACTTTGCGAATCCTTAGCGCCCTTTGAGGTTAGAATACAATTCAACAATGTAGCAATGCAAAAATGACCAAATGAAATAATG
>CALCGQ010000175.1 GCA_937901015.1 uncultured Bacteroidota bacterium
AATTACACAACCCACAACCCACAACCCAAAACCCAAAACTCAAAACCCAGAACCCAAAACTCTAAACTCAGAACCCACAACCCAAAACAATTATTCAACAATTCTCAACATTTTCCTAATTTTGCAATATGGAATTATTCTTTCGTAAATATGGTGAGAGTGGAAATCAACCAATAATTATACTCCACGGTTTATTTGGAATCTCTGACAATTGGGTTAGTTATGCCCGAAGGATTGCCATGGAAGGCTTTGAGGTTTTTGTAGTTGATCAACGTAATCATGGTCAGTCACCCCAGAGTGATAACTTCAATTATCTTGCTCTTACTGATGATCTGTTTGATTTCATCGATGATAACGAAATAGAAGAACCAATAATCATTGGTCATTCCATGGGAGGGAAGGTTGCCATGAGATTTGCTTTGGAGAATCCACATTTAGTAGGTAAGTTGGTTGTTGTTGATATTACACTTAAGGCTTATGGTCCACGGGATAATCATCGGCAGATTATTGAAGCAATGAAGTCGGTTGATTTTAGTTCCATTACTAGCCGTGCGGATGTAGAGCAGCAACTTTCAAGGTTAATACCTGATATCAGAATACGTCAGTTTATTATGAAAAACCTACACAGGAAGGAGAAAAATGAATTTGAATGGAGGATCTACCTCGAAGGACTTGAAAATAGTCTTGATCAAATGTTTGATGCCATAGATACAATTACAAAGTTTAATAAACCGACCTTATTTGTTAAAGGAGGAGCCTCAGATTATATACTAATAGAAGATTTTCCACAGATTAGATATAATTTTCCAAATGCTGAAATAATTACAATTGCTGGTGCTACACATTGGGTTCATGTAGAAGCAATGGAAAGGTTTTACCAATTGACTATGGGTTTTGCAACAGGCGAACCATCTTGGTATAAGGATCCAAAAAAAGATGAAATCAAAGAAGATGAATAATTGGGTTAAGTTAGATCTTCTAGGTTTTTCTTATTTATTCTGTTTGATACTCCAATACTGAATTCATATAATACAATTAATGGGAATACCACTAATATCTGGCTAAACATATCTGGGGGAGTTATTATAGCAGAAACGATTAGCATAATAACATACATGTATTTTCTATTACGCTTCATGAATTCTGGAGTAAGAATCCCAATTTTTGTTAGGAAGTAAACAAGAATTGGTAATTCAAAAACTATCCCAACAGCAAAAGTTACTGATACAACCGTACTTATATAAGATGATAATGAAATTTGATTAAAAACACTTTCACTTACATGATATGTGCCCAGAAAATTTACTGTTAATGGTACGATTAGGAAATAGCTGAAGAGAATTCCCATCATAAATAGTACCGAGCTAATGAAAACCCCACCGCTGGAATATTTCTTTTCAGTATCTTTCATAGCAGGTTTTACAAACCGCCAAATTTCCCAAAGAACATATGGAAATGCTAGAATAAAGCCGGCAACAATTGATATGTACATATGAGTAAGAAACTGCCCCGACATCTTAATATTAATGATTTTCAAATGCATCTCTTTAATACATAGTGCATCTAAGGATAAAATTCGTCCTAGTTCACACAACATGCGGTTGGTAAAAAAATCAGAGGTACTGGGAGCAAGTATAATGTAATCAAAAATAATCTCTCGATTAACAAAGGCAACAATTGCAAGAATAACTATTGCAATCAATGATCGCATGATGTGCCATCTTAATTCATCAAGATGATCCCAAAAGGTCATTACCTTTTCGGTTTCTTTGTTATTATTTTTAGAGTTTACTTCTTCCATAAGATTTTGAATGTCCAAAAATAAAAAAACCTCTTCACAATGAAGAGGTTTTTAATCGTCAATCTCTTATATTGGTCTATGTAAATACAATTTGAGTACCAGGACCGTCGCACATTTCGTACAAATCACCAACAGTGATAACAGCACTTACTTCCTCGTGTAAGTCTTCTTTAGTTAATTTGAACATGTCCATAGCAAGTTTACAAGCATAGATTTCGCCACCGCCAGCAGTAATAAGTTCAAGAAATTCATCTACTGGAGGAATATCCAACGCATCCATTTGTTTACGCATCATTGCCGAAACACCAGCTTCAACACCAGGAAGACCTCCAAGCATTGTTGGGAATGGTAATCCTCCCGGCATACGCATACCAGGGTTTCCGGTTGTTGCAGTATGTAACTTTGTCATTGTCTTTTTTGTAATTGCGTCGAGGCCGAAGAAAGTGAAAAACAGTTTTGTTTCAATACCTTCCATTACAGCGCCGTTACCCATTACTAAAGCTGCATAAACATCTTCAATGCTTGCTTTTGAGCAAATTAGCAATATCTTTTTCAAAGGAACTTTTTCAGTGTTTTCCATGATTTGTGTTTTTTAGATACAAGAAGTAGGTTTAGGAACACCTGAAATTTTTGTTGCTTTTTTTAGAGGTGCACCAGGAAATAATCCATAAAACTCCTTAGCATTTACTACCCCGGATTTACCAATGCCTCTAATTGTAAGGCCTTCACCTGCAGCAACTTTGTTTCTGATAAATTCAATTACTTCAAAGTGTTTCTCAGTTAGTTCAATACCTTCTTCATTAGCAATTTCAGTACCGATCTCTTTTGTCCATTGTGAAGCATCTTCCATGTAACCTTCATCATTTAGATTCACTTCAACTCCTGCAATTGTTTTTGTTGACATATTATTTGATATTAGTGGTTATAAATATTTAACTTTTATTCTGATGTTCGTTTGTGTTTTTCGAAATATTTTTTAAGAATGTTATCATAAAACCGATTCCTTTTTTCATTTCTTTGGAGTTCATTGCCAGCATAGCTTTAAACAATGAATATTCTTCAACATTCTCAACATCAATACTCTTATAAACTACCAGAGCACTGTTTATTGCTTTTAGCATATCTGGTTGAGTGAGGTTTTTAACAGTTTCCATAATAGTAACAATGTTATCGGCCAATAACTTCATGTCTTCGGCTCCAAAATGTGTTACGATATTATCAAGTATTCTGATGGCTTCCTTAAAGAAATCGAAATAACCTTTTTTCTCAATATCATGCATCAAATGCATTCCATCAAGACCAACCTGCTGTACAATTGGGGACATATCCTTAAGAAGATCTTTGCCACTTTCAAGCATTTCAAAAAGCTCAGTAATTGTGTCCACATTTCTGACTAATTTGAGCATAAGTAGCTTTACAGCTTCTCCGTCTACTTCAACTCCAGCATTGTCAAGTTCGGTTACTGTGGAAGCAAAAATATCAGTCCCAATTATTGTAAGGTCGGCTGTTAGATCTTCAATTGATTGTCGGGTTTGCTTTTGAGCAAGTACCTCTTCAAGAACTAAATCCAGTTTACGATTTATGTCATTTATCTGCTCTTGTATATTATTATCCATGTTTTCTTTTTTTTGAACATTAATAATGAGCACTAAAGTTTTTTACCTGCCATTTGCATTTCAGATTCTATTGGCATGTCTTTTCCTTTAAGGAGAATATGCCAGTATATCCAGCGGAATAGTAATTTACCGTAATGATTTGTTCGAGTAACTTTTAGTAGTCCAAATGGTCCTAATCCTGGGAATGGAAATGATCCTGGTAATGGTTCAGTATCATAATTGAAATCAATTAATGTACCTTTACCATATCCGGTTTCAATGTAGCAGTTTGCATGACCATCGAACTTTGCAGTTAATTCACGTCCTTCGATTGCACAAAGTAGATTTTCTTCCAATATCTCAGCGGCAAAGTGTGCTACTGATCCTGCTTTTGAAGTTGGAATATTTGCTGCATCACCAATCACAAAAATATTTTCATGATCAACTTGCTGTAAAGTGAATTTATCAGTTTTAACAAAATTCATATCATCGCCTAAACCACTGGCTTCAACGAAATCAGCTCCAAGGTTTGTGGGAATGGTTACCAAACAATCAAAGGGAATCTCTTTTCCTCCAAAGTCAACTATCTTCTTATTTTCATTATCAACTTCCATGATATTATAATCAGGAACTATGTTGATATTCTTTTGTTCCAATAATTCACCCAACATTTTGGTAGCACGAGGCTTTGTAAAAGCTCCAGGAAGTGGTGTGACATATGTAATGTCAACTTTATCGCGTAAACCTCTTTCGGTAAAGAAAGCGTCAGCAAAGAATACAAATTCTAGAGGAGCAACGGGACATTTATAAGGTAACTCAGTTATGTTGACAACAAGTTTGCCACCTTTCCAGGTTTTAAAATGTTTAGCCAATGCTACCGCACCTTCAATGGTATAGAAATCAAAGATATCTTTATACCAAAGATTACCCTTCAGACCATCTGTTTCTTCTGGTGCTGTTCTTGTTCCTGTTGCAATGATTAGATAATCATATTTCAATGAAACCCCATCAGCAAGCATAACTCTGTTTTGCTCAGCTTCAACTTTTTCTATTTCTGAAAAGATTACATTAACTCCCACTGGGAAGAAATCACTCTTCGGTTTTATAACATCTCGTTCGTTATATATGCCAAAAGGGATGAATAAAAACCCTGGTTGGTAATAGTGGGTTTTATATTGATCAACGATTGTAATGTCCCAATCAGATCGCGGAAGTACTTTGCGCATCTTATTTGCCATCATGGTACCAGCTGTACCCGCTCCAAGAATCAGTAATTTTTTCATTTATCTTTGATTAAAGTTTTTATATCACGTAAATAATCAATACTTTTGAGCGGACAAAGTTATATCTATAAATCTAGATATATGTTATTAGTCATATGACATATATCATGGTTTGCGACTAAAACCATAATTTAGAATGAAAACAAGTAATGAGATAAGTTCTTGTAAAACATGCGTTTATCGTAAGCTTCTCTTTGATTCATTAACGGATGAAGAATATTTGATGGTTAATAAGTCAAGGAAAGAGTTTATATACAGTAGAGGTGAAATAATTCGTAAAGAAGGTGATTCCATTGATTCATTTATTTATTTAAGAAGCGGCTTAATTAAGCTATACAAGACTGATAAAAATGGCAAGGATCACATACTAAGTTTGAATAAGTCGGGAGACTTTATAAGTTTGTTAAGTATATTCTCAAATTCGGAATACAAGTATTCCATAGCTGCTGTTGAAGAAACAAAGATATGTGTCATTGATTTGAATTCATTGCGTCAAGCTGTTGATACCAATAGTAAATTTGCACTCAGGGTTCTGAATAGAATGAGTCGAGTTTCGGATGATATAATTGAGAGTCAGTTTGAAATTCGTCAAAGACAGGTTAAGGGCCGAATAGCATATTTTTTGTTGTTTCTTACAAACAAGATTTATCGAAGTCATGAATTTCGTTTACCAATTACCCGTCGTGAAATTGGTGAGTTAATTTCAATGACTACCGAGAATACTATCCGAACTCTTTCTGAGTTTAAAAAGGATGGTATCATTTCCATGGATGGAAGGACCATAAATATTCTTGATTACGAAAGAATAAAGGGGATTTCAAATACTGGGTGATTTTCGGCTTTCTTATTTTTAAAACTCTTCGCTATTTATCGAATCAATAAGTTCAATATGGTTAAATAAAAAAGGGACACTTCCGTATCCCTTCTTATAATTGAAATCACTAATTAATTAACAACCGCCTTCTACGACGGTACTTTTCTTTTTGCGAGCAACTTTGATTGGCTGCTTTTCAGTATCATTATCTTCCATGGTAACATTGGAAGCAACATCATAATAGTCAAAATCAGCTGTTCCTATTAAATAACCATCATCCGCATATGAGTCTCCAAGATTATCTTTCCATAATTCATAGTACTCATAACCGCCCATTAATGCATTAACATTATCAAAGCCAAGTTGTCTGAATACCATCCATGGCCCGTTTGCATGTTGTAATGTTTCACCATAAATGAGAACGGAGAAACCTTCTTCTTTCAGTTTCTTAAGTCGATTTAAATTATCATCTTCCAGTAATTCAACGGCACTAATATTTTCAGCACCAGGTATATGTCCTCGACTATAATCGAAAGTATTTCGAATATCGATCATAATTACTGTGTCAACGGCACCATTCAGGATATCTTCCAACTCATAAGGAAATATATAACCATCTTCCCATGCAACAAGTTCAATGGTTTGTTCAGGAGTTAGAGTATAATTTAAGCGTGGATTAGTTACTGTTAACAACCCTACTACTATTACAATTGAGAAAAGCACAAGAGTAATAATCGTTCTTTTAGGATTTAATTCATGAATATGCATGATACAATTTTTTAATTTCTTATTAAATACTATTTAAATAGGTCTTATTAACAACCACCTTCAGCAACTACTTTCTTCTTTTTTCTTACAACATTAACTCCTGATTTTGAATCATCAGAGGCTATTTCTATTTCTATTCCACTAAAATATTGAGAAGCACCTCTTCTAAAATTGTAAAGTTCAAAATCTTCACTAGAGGCAGTTTCCTCAGGTCTTTCAGGTTGAATAATTGTTCTTATCCAACAATTAAGGCCACCTTTCATCACATAAATACTATTGTATCCTAATCGTTTCGCTATTACCCATGCTTGATCAGCTTTAATGTCATCATTTGAATAAAAAACAGCATTCAAATCCTCAATACCAAGGTAATCCTGATAACCTTCTGCCATTATACTATCCAAAGGAAGATTATAAGCATTTTGAAGGCTAAACTCATTATATTCATCAATTGGCCTAACATCTATTAACTCAAGTGTTGGGTCTTTCTCAATAATCATTTCCGCTACCGCATCGGTGGATATATAATGAGTTGGTTGCATAATTTGCAACATCAGTTCTTCTGGACTAATCTGCTGATTATTATCTCTTTCGGGGAGAAAAAATACACCTGCGGAAAGTATAAGTATTAATATACTTAGATAGATATAATTTCGGTTCATAATTTTAAAATTTAAATGGGTTAATGGTCTTCCTTACTCTTTTTTCGATTAACCAAGTACCCCAGAAGGCTACAAGAGCTACCAATACTACTCCTAAGGTAACTATTTGGTTTGATAATCCCAAAATTTCACCAATGGTAATATTCCCCATGTCACCTGCAGTAAAGAAATCTTCATACAATGGAAATCCAAATGAGAAAATAGCAATCCCAACAAAGAACCCCAGAATAAATACTATCCCATCTAATTTACCAATTGCAATGGCTGTGAAACTCGTGCCAGGGCAGAAACCGCCTATCACAAATCCAAAGCCCATCAATACTCCTCCTAGTAGCATAGAATGAATGTATGTTGGTAAGATATAAACAAGATCAAGATTTATCCATCCGAAATAATCAAAATACAAAAGGCCTACCATAGCAACGATGAGTGCAGTAAAGAAGACTCTTAATACTACGAAGTTGTAGCCATAGAAAACACCTGCAATATTTCTGGAAGAGGAAAATCCGCTAGCTTCAAGAATAAATCCAAAAGCAAATCCAATTAGTAGAGCGATAACAAAATCCCATTGCCCTGTTATAATACCCTGTGGAATTAATGGTCCCATAATTATATATATTTTAAATCCATAATTTTCTAAAAAAATAAGCTACTACATAGCCAGTGCCAAACATCAACATAAGTACCATGAGTCCTCCAAAGGAAAAAGCTGCTGTTCCACTCAAGGCAGCACCACTGGAGCAACCTCTTCCAAACTGACTTCCTATCCCAAATAATATCCCACCTATACCAGCAGCAAAAAGACGTGTCTTAGAGCTTATTTTTGGTGAATGTTCAATACGTAATTTCCCAAGTCTGCCATAAACGGCACCTGAAATTAACCCACCAAAGAATGTACCTATCGCAGAAAAAACCAGCCAGCTAAACATTGGTGTACTTCCATCATCGGGAACTAGTTTATTCATATAATTATTACTCTCAGTATAAGCTGGGGAAATAAAATCTGTTATAGTAACTATGGCAAGCTTAATTACACCTGAAGCACTTAAGCCACGACCTGCAACAAAAAAAACAGCAAGCAATGTTAAGCCCAAAAGTACTCCCCCAAAATATGGGTTTAAGTAATTTGGTTTTTTATTAAGATTTGTTTCTGAAATCATTTCAAGTATTTTTTACTATTAATACAAATATCTGGTTATTTGGCCGGCCTCAACCATTACAAAACGGAACATAAGACCACCAATTAAAATAAGTAGCGCAGGAATCCACATTGGTATTTTCTTTCCAAATAATTCAAGAATTTCCAGAAATGCTGGAATGATAAGACCCAAGAAAACAACAAATACCCAGAAAGTTACTGTAAACTCACCACCTAAAAATAATTGGGCAGCTTCTATCTGTACTTCTGTAGCAGCTAAGAATCCCATAAACAAGTGCACAATTAGAAATAGTTCAACTCCTATTAAAGCAATATCTATTTTACTTAGTATGGTTCGTTCTGTATGGCTTTTGGACATCCATATTATGGCTGCCAAACCGGTTGACATACCTGAAACTAAGAATAATGGACCTAAAATTGAAGTATTCCATAATGGTCGTGCATTAAATGCAGATAGCAAGATTCCAGTATAAACACCCAGAACAATTGCTAATCCCATCATAGCCCAAGCCATTGGTTTTCTTAATTTAATAAAGAAGGCTTCTAGATCATCAGCAATTTTTATTTTCCAATTCCATCCAGGAATTAATTCCTTTAAGTAAGTCGCAGCCCATATTATTGATAAAGGAGTTACGAACATAAGCGTCCATGCTCCCCACGACATGGGTGATTCCATTCTAACTGTTGTATAGAGTCTCCAAAAATACAACTGATGTTTTAAGTCAAGAAACAGGGCAAAAAGACCAACAACTAAAGCAATGGGTACCAAAAAAGGAGCCCATTTTACTGTTGTTTCCATTTCTTTTTCTTTACCCATAACAGTAAACAATCCCGCAAAAAACATAATCCCTGCAGCAAGTCCACCGAGATATAAATATACCGGAATCTCCCAGTGCCATATATTCAGGTAAGGGTCAATATTTGGTATATCACGACCGCTAATAAATAATTCTTCTTTCATCTTTTATATCCTTGATTAAGTAAGAAAAAATAATTGAGGTTTAGTTCCTGCTTCAGGAGCTAATACTTTCCATGTTCTATTTTTTAACGCTTTTGATACATCGCTATATGGATCCTCTAAATCGCCAAAATGCAGACATCTTGTTGGACAAACTTCAACACAAGCAGTATTTTGTCCTTTTTCAAGACGATGCTGGCAAAAAGTACATTTGTCAACATAACCATCAGGATGTGAGTATCTTG
>CALCGQ010000176.1 GCA_937901015.1 uncultured Bacteroidota bacterium
TGGATTCTGATTTGGAACTTCAATACCCACGGTTCCTTTTCCCGGAATTGGAGCAATAATTCGGATTCCAATTGCTGATAGACTCAATGCTATGTCATCCTCAAGGTTCTTGATTTTAGCAATCCTAATTCCTGGGGCTGGGACAACTTCATAAAGAGTAACAGTAGGTCCAATTGTTGCCTTTATCTTAACAATTGTAATTGAATATTGCTTTAAGGTATCAACAATCCTATTTTTGTTTATCTCAAGTTCTTCTTTGGTTACAAGCACATTACTAACATCGTAATCTTCCAATAGATCCAATGGTGGATATTTAAAATCGGCAAGATCAAGGGTTGGATCAAATTCTGTATCGATACCAAAATGCTCTCCGGGAACGGGATTTGTATCAACCTTTTTCTCCTCTTTTGGTTGTTCAATGGTTAATTCAACTTCATCATTTTCTTCAATAGGTTCAGGTGTTGAAGAAATAATTTCCTCTTGTATGGAAATATCCTCCTCTACTTTGAAATTATTACCAGTATTAGATTTACTATTCTTCGTAGTAATTTCTTCCTCTTCATTATCGTCAACGGCGAATTCTACAGTATTATATATTTCGTCTTTGGGTGTTTTACGTGGGGTAGATGAAGAACTATTATCTGCTTTTTCTTTATTCTTTTTGGTTCTTGGTTTGAATTGAAATTTAAAATCAATTAATGCAAAAATCACAGGTATTAAAATTATTAGCAAGATAAGTCCTGCTTTCCCTAAATACGCTAAGAACCAAATATTTAACTGATGCCCTGCTAAACCTCCAAGAAGGTTTTCAGGATGATTTGAAAAAATCAAGCTAAGTGTTACAGGAAGCCATATAAATGAAATGATTAGCAATTCAAACCATCTCCAAAGGCCAAACATTTTTACATTAATTAAAAGTCGTAGACCCAATGCTACAAATATGATGGAAATTAGAATGGATCCAACACCTATTCCTTTATAAACAATATAGCTAGCTAAGTATGAACCTAACCAACCAGTCCAGTTTGAGACTATTTCTGTATGATCTTTAAATTCAGCTATGGTTGTAGCTTGATTTCCTATATCAGCAGAAAACCAATTAACAATATAGGTTGTTATAGCCAGAAATAAATATATGCCTGTAATAAGAAATACTAGACCAATACTTCTCAAGAATCTTGGATCTTTGAGGAAACTTACCTTTGAGCCGGTACTGTTTTTTTTCTTTCTCGTAGAACTACCTTTTTTTACAGGAGTATCTATAGACGGTGTTACAGTAACCGTTTTTTTTTCTTTTAACTTATTTGATTTTGGAGCCATTAAGGATCAATTTAATTCAGACAAAGGTAATAAATTGGCTGATTCCGAAGGATAAATGAGGGTTGAATTAAATATGAAGATCTCTATTTAGTATTGTCTTCTACCGTTATGGATTTAATCTTTAACTCATTACCTGATATAACATCACTAAAGAAACTTCCACATTCGGGGCACGCGTCTGTAATACTCTCGATTATAAATGTATGATCACAGTCGCTACATTTGGCAGATGCCTGGATTTTATTTACGGTAATTATACTTTTCTCAAGCATTGTGTCCTTTACTGCCATTTCTAGGGCAGTATCAAGCGCGTAGTATTCAATTCCAGACATAGTACCTATATCAAGAATAAGAGATGAAATGGAGACAGCTTCCACAGCCAAAGCCTCCTTTTCAGCAACTTCAATAATACTCATGGCAATTGAAAACTCATGCATAATAATATATTTATTGCAGTATGAATTAGTATACTACTATCTTATTGTTATAATATACTAACACTTAGGAATAAACAGAATAGTTACTAAACTAAAGACTAGTTAGTTCGTCCGGGATATACCTTCAGTGCTTCCTCAAGTATTTTAACAGAACTTTCTAAATCTTCAACTTTAAGAACATAGCTAATTCTAACTTCGTCTTTACCCCTACCTGGAGTAGAATAGAAACCAGAAGCAGGCGCAAGCATTACTGTTTGATTTTCATAGGTAAAATCCTCAAGTAACCATTGACAGAATCTATCAGAGTCATCAATGGGTAATTTAGCCACCACGTAAAACGCTCCTTCTGGATTAGGGCAATATGCATCTACTATTGCATTTATGCCTTTGACAACAGTATTTCTTCTAGCTATATACTCTTCCATAACTCTGTCAAAATACTCATCTGGAGTATCCACAGCAGCTTCTGCAGCAATTTGGCCAAAGGTTGGTGGGCTTAATCTGGCCTGTGCAAACTTCATTGCAGCTGCCATTAGTTCTTTATTTTTTGAAACAAGCCATCCAATACGAACTCCACAAGCACTATAACGCTTTGAAACAGAATCAATAAGAATTACATTATCTTCAATTCCTTTAAGATTCATACATGAGAAATGTTGCTTACCATCGTAGGTAAACTCTCTGTATACCTCATCGGCAATTAAATAAAGATCATATTTTTTAGCAATATCCCTTAGGGTTTCAAGCTCTTCTTTTGAATATAAGTAACCTGTTGGATTGTTAGGATTACATACCAGAATTGCCTTTGTTTTGTCGGTAATATTCTTTTCAAAATCTTCAATTGGGGGAAGTGCGAAACCAGATTCAATTGAAGAAAATATTGGTACTACATTTACACCTGCATTTGTAGCAAAACCATTATAATTTGCATAGAATGGTTCGGGAATAATTACTTCATCGCCGGGATCCATAATTGCCTGAAATGCAAAAAGTAATGCCTCAGAAGCACCTGCTCCAACAATAATCTCATCAGCTGTTACATCAATATTAACTGAACGATAGTATTCGGTTAATTTTTGTCGTAACGATAACATTCCAGCTGAATGGCTGTATTCAATTACCTTATTACCATAGGTTTGAACAGCTTTTAACGCTACTTCCGGAGTTTCAATATCTGGCTGTCCAATATTCAAATGATGAACATGAACACCTCTTTTTTTTGCACCTTCAGCAAAAGGTACCAGCTTTCGTATTGGTGATTCGGGCATTTGTTGGCCCTTTTGGGAGATATTTGGCATAGCTTTCTAATTAAGTTGGTTAAAACTAAGCAGGTCATAATTTACTAGTAAATCATGACCTGTTATTATTATCTTTAATGGAAAATTACTGATTAATTGGTGTGGCACCAGCACTGTTATTCTTT
>CALCGQ010000177.1 GCA_937901015.1 uncultured Bacteroidota bacterium
GGATAGAATTTCAACTTTTCAAGGATCAAATCAGCTTTTTCATTAATCAATTGATTTGATAATTTGAAGAACTAATAAATTATTCTTTCTCTAAAGTAGATTTTAATCATTTTGCTAGGCCATAACTGATTATGATAAAAATCACAGTACTGAATATTTAGAATGATTACAAATAATAAAGAACCTCTTCCCTCTCTACATATTGCTGATTATATGTATATTATGAAATAGCAATTTAACAAGAAGAGATCTAATACCTAATCAATAAAAATATTATTGAAATAACAAAATTATAGACTATGAAAAATAGTTGATTTATATCAGTGGTAATATGATGATATTGTACTCTATTAATTTACATTAACTTAGATTTTTTATGTATAACGCACACCTCCAATATTTCCCAAATGCAACCAAAGTAAACTCAATTGGCAATAAATATTATTTGGCTTATTCAATCCAGAACTTAAAATTGAGCGCCCAACAAATGAAATTGCTATCAATATTACAATACCTAATCAACAGTTGAAATTCATATAGTTTGAGATAATTATGTTTTAATTAACCTTTGTGTTTTTTGGCTAAGGATTGTGTTTTATCAGATCCACTAATTATAAAGGAGATAATTAACCTATAACTGACTTATCTCCCATACATATTTTAAATATGAAAATGAATATTGCAAATTTGATAATGAAATTTCACTTGATAAGAAAATTTTGTCCGCTACTCTGAGATTATTAAGGTATGATCGTTTTACTGAACTATTATTTGTTTCCTTAACTAGGATATGCATTCCCGGTGAATAATGAACTACAAATGAACCAGATTCACAAACAACAGGTATTTCAATGGGTAATAATTTCTTAAGGGTTTCAAATAGTTCAGGTAATTTATCATCATGGCATTGAGCAAAATAAACAGTTTCTGCTCCTGCGGCAAGCATTCGGGAACTATCCTTTCCTGAACTTGTATCTTTCTCTCTATAAATCTTATACCCTTCTCCAATGGATATAATTTCCTGTTTGTCATTTGTTTGATGAAAATGCGGAGATATTTTTAATCCTATTACATTATGTTCAGCCAGTTGATTGATAATATTACATACTAATGTTGTTTTTCCACAATTTCGGCCTGACCCTGATATCAGTAATATATTTTTAAAAACTGGTTTCTCCATTTTCTTAGATTCTAAACTAACAGTAATTTAATACTTGCAAGCAGTAAAACAAAAGCTAATAAATACCTTAACCTAATCATTGAAAACTTTAAACTTCCACTATAGGCGCCCAGTAAACCTCCAAGCAGTGCCACGATAATCCACGGTAACAGCTGAGGACTAAAGCTTATATTCGTAGTTAATAGACCAGCTAAACCTGACAATGAATTTAGGAAAATAAAAACTGCTGAAATAGCAGCGGTTTCTTTCACATTTGCCCATCCAAGAATTAACAGTATAGGACTTAATATTATACCTCCTCCTATTCCAATTAGTCCTGAAAAAAATCCTAACAATGCTCCAATAAACAGAGCAATAGTAAAACTAAAAGGGATTATTTCACGATCAGATTTAGGGGTGTAAATCATCCTTGCGACAGCTACAATTAAGAAAACACCTAGAATATACTTAAATGATTGTGGATCTATTACAATCCTGGCTCCAATAAAAGCCATCGGTATTGAACCAAGTACAAATGGTAATAATAATTTCTTTTTAAAGAAACCTCCTCTATAGTATGCGTAAAAGGAAATCCCGGCGACGAATAAGTTTAATGTTAAAGCTGATGCTCTCATAAAAATAGTAGATACACCAAATAACGCCATTAATGCAAGATATCCACTTGCTCCTCCGTGCCCTACAGATGAGTACATGAATGCAACCACGAAAAGAGTAACTAAGAATAGAATACCATATTCCATACTAAATCTTTAATACTCCTCTTGATGGTGACATGAGCCAATTAACCTGAAATAGCTAATTGTACATCTCCTTTCCAAGTCATTCTACAATGTAGAAATCGGGAGGATGATTGGTTTCCTTGTCATCCCATCGGTACAGATTCCTTGTGATCAATCATTTAGGAAGTGTACTCGGAGTAATTAATAATAACTATTACTTAAAATCTACTACAAAAATAACAGAATTATACATGCAACAAACTGCATATAAATAAGTGATACTTGTTTATAATGATTATAAACAATTGTATTATAATTACTTATGCTGGTAACTTAGTAAATATCAGGAAACTCCGAATAATTACCATTCCCAACCAAAACCTGTATGGAAAACATAATCCGTTTCGGCTGCCCCATCAACAGGTCTATTATCGTAGTTGACAGTACAGGAAAGTTTTATATAGAAATCCAATGGTAGATCATATTTAGTATCTATATTAAAGTCTGAACGTAAACGCCCCGATTCGGTCAAACTTGGATACATCACGAGCTTTGTAATAAGACTGAAATCACCGAGATCAAACATATTAAGTTCAGTACCTGCAAATGCTTCCCAACTTTCTCGTCTTGGATCATCAGTCGTATAAGTTTCATTATTGAAAGCTGCCCCACCTGAAAATGCCCAGTATGTTCTATTTGTATGAATAATATATTTTCCCACACCTAGATTACCGGTTGTTCTTAGATCAATTTTCTGTTCAGTATTAGATAAGAATGTTACTGATGCAACTGAAAACCAATCTCGAGGTAGATAGTACTTAAAAGAAAGTCCTCCATCAGATCTGGAAATCAGACTACTTGAATCCTGTTTAGAATAAAGTGTATTGTAAGATGCGTCAGCAGACCATCTATTTGCTAGATAACCCACATTACTCCTAACAGATAACTGTGTTAGGTTATTAGCTTTGGTTAAATCTAGTCCAACATCTATTGCTGCATAAATCCTATTTTTAAATCCCTTATCCACAGAGTTTAGAAAAACCAGATCTTGAAGCTTAACACTTATGGTATCACTTTCCGTTATTATAAAAACTTCTCCATTTCCAGTTGTTAAGAGAGTTCCATTATACCTATTTCCATTGGTAACAGTTACTAAAAAACTGGTTGTAGAATATACTTCTTTTACTCCACTCCATTCTATTTTAAAATCAGAATCGCTATAATCTGTCTCAACGGTTAAGACTCCTTTATCCATGTTTTTAATCTCACCAATTACATAATTATCGTTCTTAAAAACTAGTGAGTCGGTTTGTGATTTCCCTGATAAGGAATTAATTAACAATGATATTATTATGCCTATTATTAGTATATTATTCTTCATGGTATTCAAAAAATGATTACTAGTGTATTGTATATGATTTTGCTAGATCTGATAATGATGAAATCAATAGCTAATAATTTTTAACAAATTAACAAAAAAATGAGGAAAAGGTTTAAAAAGGATGATTTCATAATGAGAAATATCAAAAATCATATTGATATGATCTAATTTCTTTTGGACGATTTAGCCATTGGATTATAATCTAAACAAAGCTGGACCCAATACTCAAGATCTTCATCCATATCCACACCCTGAGGTTCAACAAATACATAACCTTTCATTGGTCTACCGGTAAACTTCATCTCCTTGCATCCATTTTTCTTTAAAGCATCACTGTAATTATCAGGTCCGATTCGTGCCATAAGATCATTTTTAACAATACCAACGCACATCTTACCTTCAACCATGAATGTAAGTCCACCCATCATTTTTTTTGCTTCAAAATTTACATGCTTCGACAACAGCACATTCTGAATGCGTTCTGCAAGATATTCATCATAAGCCATAATGGAAGAATTAGATCTCTATACCGTTTGTACTACAACAGGTTTAAGTTTACGACGATTCTCTAATTCCATATAAAGAATTTGAAGAGTATGCTTATTGGACTCAAGATCACTTAGTATCTTTGATTTGGTACCTTCAAATTTACCCTTCATCTCATTAAAGAGTCGTGAATAATAGTTAACACCTTCTTTTAAGTTTTCAGCAAAAGTTAGTAGGTATTTTTCATTCTTCGGAGATTCAGAAATATCAGACTCATCAATTTTACTTTTTAGATAATCAATATAAATCGTCAATTCTTTGATAAACATATTTGGCCGATCTGTTCTTGTAATAACATTTGATCGTCCATATATGTGATCTACCATTTCCTTTAGGCTTTTTATTTTTGAAAAATAAGCCATATTGGGACCCGGACAAACTGAAACACCTTCACCCTCAAGTTTAGTATCAAGTTTGTTTTTTAATAATGTAGAAGTTCCTAAACCAACGCAAATACAAGATTTATCAATTATCTTATCATAAGCACTTTTGTGATCTTCAGTACTTAGCTCTTTCGAATCCAACTCCTTAATTTTAAGACGCTGATACCTTCGAGATGCTGTACAAATCTTTTTATCAGTAAACTCAGTATTTGAGGATAAAAATCTTTTAGGACATGCGCTGCCAGGTTTTCCTTGTTCAGCCAACGACAGTTTCTCTATATCCTTAGTGTTTCCTCTTAAGCTATTGAATGGTACTCCAAGCGGAGATATATTACTTAAATACAAGTCTTCTTCAGTGGCCTCAGCTAATTCATTTAATGTATAATCATCAACATTAGTTACTTCTGGAACCAATAAAAACGGACTACCCCAGCCAACAGAATCAATACCATAATGATCCATTAAGAAATCATGTTCTTCAGCAGTACCAACACCACCTTGTGCTGTTATTTTAAGAGGGAGTTTGTTTGTTGGAACACTACGGTCTTTTCTATTGAGTGAATCAACCAACATATTATAAACAGTGCTGGTTAGGTCTTCCCTATTCTCTTTAAATTCTGAAAGAATAGGTCCCATTAAAAAACCATCTGTTGCAAAAGCATGGCCACCACAATTAAGTCCTGACTCAATTCGGTACTCACTTACCCAAAGTCCTTTTTTCGCAAAGAATTTACCTTGAACAAGTGCTGACCTATAGTCACTCACTTTGAGTATTATTTTCTTTTTTATAAAGCCATCTTCATTTGGAAAGAAATCATCAAATTGCTCCATATAGCTATATAATCTTGGACTCATTCCAGCGGATATAACCACTGATGAAGTTAGATTACTAGTTGCAAATCCACGTAATGCAGCATGAGCATCATTATATTCAATGGGAAGCTTTTCACCATTAGCATAATTATCCTTATCAATTTTCGTCATGATGTTAACATCAAAACTACCCATAGATAAGTTTTCTTTTAGCCAACCCTTAATTTCATTAAGATTGAAATACTTTTCAGTTAAAGCATCGAACTCTTTCTTCATTTCAGAACTATCTGGAAGCATTCTGAAGTATTCTTTTATCTCGTGACTCTTCTCATGAGTTACATTTTTGAATTCTTCAAATTTCTTTTCAGCCTGATCATTCAATAAATTTAAGTAAGATGTAATGCGTTTAGCACGGAAATCTTCAAACTTTTCAGTTATCTCATGATATGGTACTTCGAATTTTTCACTGTACATCTTTCTTAATTTCTCAAGTAGCATATCATCTACCAAAGAAATCACAGAATCGATACCATATTGTGAGACTTTTAAAGGAGTATCAATGGTAAAACCTATTCCCATAACTGGTATGTGGAATGTATGTTTTTTCATAGATTATTTTTAGTGAGCACTAAAAGCTTGTTTACCAAAGCAATACAAGCCAATCACTCAATTAATTACTTATCAAATCAGAATCAATTTATTACAAAAGTACACAATTACATTGACCTTGTCAACGGAATAAACTTTTGTTAGTAATTTCTGATTACTAATTCTTTATTTTTTGAAGAAAATTCTTGATTGCAATCCAGTATTCTTCACCTCCAATTTGAGTTTTCCAAAGAGCTCGTGAGCCATGATGACCTCTTCCAGTTGGAATGAAATGTATTTGATTGGATCCCATATTTACTTTATTAATTAATTCTGTTACACCTACTGATTCATTTAGTGAGGATGTAATGAACATAGGCTTATTAAATCCTTCAAGTTTATCAATTAATGAACCCTTAAAATCTGACAAATAATTTCCAGGGCTAAAAGATACTACTGCCATTACATTATCATTTTCAGCCGCTATGTATAATGCTAGAGTTGACGAGTATGAACTACCCCAGAGGATTACAGATTTATTGTATCTTTTTACAGCATAATTTATTGCTGCAATAATATCAGGTTCAGCATCGATATAATCAATATCTTTTCCTTCATTCAAGGCTCTTATGGTAGTTTCATTAACCATATTCCCAATGGGGCCACCAGATCGTTGATCAATGGCAATGCAATTGAATCCCATGGCAACTAACTCTTGTGCGATTCCTGCATATTCAAACTTATTAAATCGAGCTTGATGACAAAGCACAATAACAGGTGCATTTTTACCTACTTCATACACATTAGCAGAAATCATCAAACCATCCAAAGATGGGAATTCTACAAACTCTGGGTCACCTTTGATTTTTACGACTATCTCTTTTTCACTTTTATCAGGATACTTACTATCACAATTAGTTGAAATAAATACTGTTGTGAAAAATAATATTACCAATAGCTTTTTCATGATTTATTGTTTTTATAATCTGTTTTCACTATTTGCTTAACTCCCTCAGCATAAGATATTGGTGCAATGTTAAATCTCGACTCAAACTTACTGCTGTCGAAAACATAATCCCTATCATACTGGTAGATCATTTCAACCATTTCCCTCATTATTGGGACAAATATTCCTATTAGCCTTACCATGAATTTTGGTGCAACACGGTATTTGGTAGGTTTACCCATTTCCTTTGCAATCATTTCTATCCATTCCTTTCCTGTGGGTGGATTAGTAGCTGTTGGAAGATGCCAAACTTGATTATATGCATCAGGTGTATTTCCTAATAGCGCTGTTGCTCTTCCTGCGTCAGGAGTATATGTAAACGAATGTTTGAAGTTAACCGAGCCCATCCAATCAGCTTTTTTTCCTTGATATATAGGCTTAAATACAATTTCAGTTAACATACTTGTATTTGCAATTGATGGCCCATAGAAATCCGCAGATCTGGCAATAAGAGCAGTTAGTTCACCAGTTTCAACCTCCTTCATGATCATTTCAACCATCTGTGCTCTAACCTTTCCTTTTTTACTCGGTGGATTAATGGTGGTTTCTTCTGTCATACCATCCAAACTACCTGAGTCATACATATAGATATTATCAAAAAAAACCAGTTTGGATCCATGCTTTTTACATGCTTTGATCACATTGGAAACAAGAATTGGCCAATTATGCTTCCATGTCTTTAAACTATATGGAAATCCAACAGTTACATAAACAATTTCAGAGCCTGCGACCGCCAGATCAACATCACTAAAATTAAGCAGATCTGCCTTAAAAAGCTTATCACTTGCATTTACTTTAACGGGATTCCTGCTTACCAATCTAATGTTATCAGTATACTTACTAAGGGATTTTGCCAATTCAATTCCAATTACTCCTCCGGAGCCAAGTATAGTTTGCATTGTTGTAGTTTTATGTTAAAACACTAGTAGGACATGGTACTAATAGCTAATAGGTATGTTAAAATTATTAATTATATGAATATGTAAAACAAAATGACTCTGCGATATAATCATCCCTGAAAGCCTTATATCGTATTATGTTTATAATAATATTTGTATAACCCTGCCTTCCTATACCCTAAGAATCACTAATTTAAATTCATCTTTGTTATTTATTCAGTTTCTTTATTATCCTTTTTTGTCTTTCCAGCTCCTATTGGTATATTCAATTTGAGAAAAATTGAGCTGTTCTTAGTGTTTTTAATATCCTTATAAACATTCACAAATCCATAATAATATTTAGCTCCAAAAGTCCAGCCAGTTCCTTTGAAAAGAGTATATCCAGCTCCAATCATTATACCAGCATCAATTTTATTTATCTTTTCCTTATTGTATTCTTTTATAATGGCATCTCTACCATCCACATTTGACTCAAACTCTACCCATGATTTGTACATAAGACCAAATTGGGGCCCAAGTTCAACATATATATTATTTTTAAATTTGTACTTAGCCAATACGGGTACTAAAAAATAGCTCATCTTCTGACTGTAGTCACCAACCAGTGGTTCACCTCCAATCGATAAATTATATTTTTCAGCTCCTAAACTTTGCAAATCATTATCAGTTAATTTTTCAATGCCCATATTGGATTTTACTAGAACTCCAGTATAAAGAAACCACTGGTTCTTAAGTCGAATATCAAAATAAAAACCCAAATTCCATTTTCTACCAAAATCTTTAGTTTCCAATCCTGATATCTGTGTCCAATTTATACCGCCTTCCAAACCAAACTCAAGTCCATCTGAATTAAGTTTATCACCCAATAAAAGAGTTATAAGAATCTGGGATTGAGCAGTCATTCCTATTAATATAAAGCTAAATACTATTAATAATTTTTTCATCTAACATGTTTAATTGAATTACAAATATCTAAAATACAATTGATACCACAAAAATAATAGTTTACTTAATCCATGAACTACCAAAAACAATATAGAATGCCCAGTTTTCTGAGTATAAAGGCTCATAGAAGACAAAAACAATACGATCAGTAATACCAAAAAGCAGTTGCTACTCAGCTTTATAAAAATTATTTTTGCAACTTGGTTTTATTTAATAAGTCTACTTCTTTATCTACTGATTTCAAATGAAGATCCATCTGTGGGAATGGAATGGATATTCCTTCATCAACAAGAATGTCATGAACACCAAACATGATATCACTTCTGATTCTTATCCATTCAGGGTAATTAGAAGTCCAGAATAGTAATCTGAAATCCAAAGAGCTTTCGCCTAATCCTTGAAAGAATACACTTGGTGCCGGATCATCAAGGATATCTTCATGCTTACCGAGAACTTTCTCAAACAACTCCTTTACCTTATGAGGGTCTGACCCATATGCAACTCCAGCCAATACTTCAATCCTTCTTTTCTGATCAGACAAAGTCCAATTAACAACTTCATTGGATATTAGCATACTATTAGGAATAATAACATCTGCACCTTCAAAAGTGCGAAGATTACTGGATCGAATTCCAATGGATTCAACTTTACCAATTCGAGTTCCTGCTTCAATTGTATCGCCTAACTGTATTGGCCTTTCAAACAATAGAATAAACCCAGATACTATATTATTGAATATATCCTGTAACCCAAAACCAATACCAACTCCAAATGCTCCTGCTAATACTGTTAAACTACTTATGGGGAATCCAGCTGCTGTTACTGCTAGCAATACACCTATAGTTACCATGCTATAGCGTACCATAACGGCTATGGTATGTGGTACACCTTTAGCCATATGAAACTTATTTAGGACATCCTCCTCAAGTAGAACTTTTATTACCCTTGAGATCACAATGGATAGCCATATAACAAAAAAGAACATACTAATATTACTCAAACTAAAAGAAGCTGAACCCACGGTTATTTCATCTGTAAAAAACGCTGTCAATCCATCCAGCACAGTCCTCTTAATATTAATCAGGCTCATTACCGTAAGAATCCAAAAAATCACAAATATCAAGTTCACAATTGAGATTGCTTGTTTTTTGATAGTATCACCATAGAATCTTACAACATTTAGTTTATGAAAGAAAGTACTATCCATTCCAAAGGAAATAAATCCATTTAGGACTATTATCGTTGAGAAAACAAGTAAACCACTATATGTATTAGCAACAGGTACATTTAATGCTACTTCAGCCAAAGTAGTTGATCCATATAGTAAACCAGCAAAACCAACAATGGCAAAACCAAAGTGGATCATAATTACCAATAATATTAGCAAATTATAAAAATGATTGGGATATGGTTTGTGATAAAACTGCATTAGTAATTTCCATAGAACATATAACTCAATTAATGCTATCAACATTAGTATGGCCATGTAATAAAGATTATCCGGTGGGAAAATTATATAGACAATATTTAGAAAAACTGTTACCCCAAATAAATAAATATAAATATTAAAAGCCTTTGGTGTAAGGGTGCTGGCGATTAGCATAATTGGTATTGTAATACATAATATCAAGAAATCCTTAAGCAATTCTGGACGATCTTGAAAAATTAGAGTTGATGTAAAAACTCCAATAATTAGTGCTGCACTTACACTTCTTTCCATTATTCTACGGAGCATTTTCCTGTAAAATGAATCTGCCTCAATATCAACTTTGTTGAGTCTTTTTTTGATGGCTATAAAAGCAACTATCAGTACAATCAATAATATTATCTGAAACGCCACGTTAGGGACATGCTCTTTCAGAAATATGAACAGATCATGAACCTCTGTTTGATAAAAATATGTGACCGGTTCAATAAAGCTTCTTTTTGTTGAATCTCTATAATCTAAAGAAAAGATGGAAGGCTCATTTTGCACAAAAATCTCTTTCTTTTTCTCCAAATAAGTCTGATCAATCTTCACAATGAAGTCATCCAATATTACACTTTCCTGGGTGGTTGCATTCAGAGATATTAAAAGGGCATCACTTTTTGCTGTTAGAATATACTTAACTGAATCAAGAACTACTAACAACTGATCTACTCTTTCAAGTATGGCTGACTCAGATTCTTTTTCTTCAATTACTTTTTTCGTATTTAACCAAATCGCTGTTTTATCATCATAGGTCTTTTTATAATCATTAAGCACTTTGATTTCATATGCAAGATCATCTACTTCGGTGTTCAATACCTCAGCAAACTTCTTCCAATACACAAGTTTGTTAGATAAAAACCTGGTGTTAACGGATTCTAAATCAATGGCCCTATCATCAAATAGCAAACTATCAAGTAAAGAAATTATTGAGTCATTTCTAAGCTGTTTTCTTTTAATAGTTTCACTAGAAATAAGTGATTCACGAAGTCGTTGGCTTTCGGTAATCTGCTCACCAGATTTGATTGAAATCTGAGAAATTTCAATGGCCTTAAACTCTTGGGTTATTGAATCGGTAGGTGGTTGTGTGGCTGTTTGTGCTGTCAAGTTAATGGACAAAATCAAACAAATGGCTATGCTTATGGCTTTGATAGCTTTCAATAAATTATTCTGCATAACATATAGTTTGTTAGTATTCTAATCATCAAATATATCCAATATACTTTAAACAATGGTAATCAGCATCAAATAAACGAAAATTTCAATTGTGTTTAGCACATTTGGAAACTAACAAGTATTTGATTATTCTTGTACAACATATTTTATATTAAGGGTGTCTTCTAACTAACCTACTAAAAAGTAATACTATGAGATTTTTTCTTTCCATTTGCCTAATTTTCATCACAACATTAATTATTGCTGAATCTTCAGGTGATACAATTGTTGTTTCAACATTTAATTACTCCCAAACAGCTGGTGGAGGTATCAGAGATACTATGATTGTCTTCCCGAATGACAGTTTAACTTTTGAAAAAGTTATAATGCTTTACAATATGAGATGTAAAGATGGCTTAGTTTCGGTACCCGGAAATACAAATATGGGCTGCGGAGAATGGGATTACTCATGTAACACCTATATCACAGATTCATCGAGAGTCGATTCTGTTCTTAGTTTTACTAATTCTCATACAATATCAGCATTTTCTGGGACTATCTTTGACTATGTTGATACTCCTTTATATGATTACTACCAATATCGCCAAAAGCAAGTTCAGTTAAATAATGCTATTTCAGAGAATTTAGTAACCATTGGATCAGGAAATTTACAATTAGAACACCCTTTTGCAGCAGATAATCATTCTGGCAAATCACAATATTTATATACACAAAGTGAATTGTCTGCAGCAGGGCTTGTTATGGGAGATATTGGAGGTATCCTTTTTGAAGGTAACAACTCAGCTTCAGCCGATTACATGAGAGTAAGAATAAAACACTCAAACAAAACCGAGTTAGATGGCAATAGTCCTGATATTGATGACTTTACAGAAGTCCATTTTCATGACATTTCACTTTCCTCTGGTACAAATAGAGTACAGTTTCATACACCCTTTGCTTGGGATGGTTCTTCAAATATTATAGTTGAATTCTCATTCACAAATAATACTGTAAGCAACACATTTGAAGTTGAAGGAGAATCCACAACTGATATTAGCGGAATATATAGTACAAATGGTTATAACCTGAATGCAGTAAATGGAAAAATTGATATTCCAACAACAGCCTTTTCCTCGATTTCCGAGGAGATAACAGTAACATTTTGGAGTTTTGGTAATAAGGATATTCAGCCAATCCACAACAGTATTCTTCATGGTGTGGATAATAATAACAACAGACAAATTAACATCCATCATCCATGGGGAAATTCGAATATTTACTTTGATTGTGGGAACAACGGATCGGGATACGATAGAATAAACAAAGCTGCAACCTCAGCTACAATTAAAGGTAGCTGGAGTCATTGGGCATTTACAAAGAACACCACAACAGGTGATATGAAAATATATCATAATGGTGATCTATGGCATTCAGGCACTGGTAAAACCAACCTGATTGATATTCAAGGATTCATAATTGCTACCAGTGGTACTGCCGACCGTTCATATTATGGTAATATGGATGAGTTTAGAATTTGGGATACTGAGCTGGACCAACAAACGATACAAGACTGGATGTATACACCAGTTGTTTCATCCCATCCTAACTATGGAAATTTAGTAGCATACTATAATCTAAATGAAGGATCAGGAACTTCTGTTTCAGACATTTCCCCTAATGGTGAAACTGGAACAATTAATGATTTTCTTTATTGGGTTTACGAGCGAGGGTTTAATCTATCAAGGGACTTCAATGAAATTGCTGAGAGGCCAAATCTAACATTCGCTCAGGGAAGTTATGATATTACAACAACAGATCTAATTGTAACAGATTCTCTTCTTCTAACACCAAATATTGTAAGGGAATTCGAAGTTATTCCTAGATACGGAACAATGCTACACGACAGCCTTAATGAAGTCACAGTTAATGAGTTCTGGGAAACACAATATCAGGTAACTTATGACCCAGAGGGTATGGCCATCGACTCATTTATGGTTGCTAATACAGGATCCATTGAACTTACTGAGTTGACATATTTTAATAGATATCCTTCAAAATATGAAATAATGTCGTTTGTAACTCCTTATGGAATATACCTTGATTTAGGAATGGAAGGTAAGACATGGGCGTTTGACGTTACAGATTATACACCTATTCTTAATGGTATGAAAAGAATGACCATCGAACGTGGTGGTCAACGTCAGGAAGACATGGATATTAAATTTTTATTTATTGTTGGAACACCTCCTCATGATATTCTCGATATTAATCAGGTTTGGAGACCTGATTCCAAAGGTTATACAAGTATTATCGATAACAGATCATTTGAACCAAGAAGTTTATTTATGAACCCAGCTGGAGACATGTTCAAATTCAGGTCAGTAATTACAGGGCATGGTCAGCAAGGTGAGTTTAGTGGCCGGTTCCATTTTCTTGATATTGATGAAGGAGATGTTGAATACACTTGGCGTGTATGGACCGAATGTTCTGAAAATCCAATTTATCCTCAGGGTGGAACTTGGATCTATGATCGTGCAGGATGGTGCCCAGGGGCTCCAAGTACATTGTGGGAATATGATATTACGGAATATGTTACTGCAGGACAAAGTCATATACTTGATTACGGTCTAGAATATGCAAGTGGAACTTCAAATTATATTGTAAACAACCAGCTTGTGACATATGGCTCTCCTAATTTCACCATTGACGCTGCAATCACAAAGATCATAAAACCAAATAGTGAGGAAGCCAGTGAAACCAGATTTAACCCTGCTTGCTCCTACCCGGAAATTGTAATCCAGAATACTGGTTCAACAACTCTTACTGAACTTGAGATTGAATATTTTGTAAGTGGCGGTGGTACTGAAACATATACATGGTATGGTTCATTGAATTTTTTGGAAAAAGATACGGTTTCGTTGCCCATAGATGATATCACATTCTGGATGAGTGGTGAAAATGTATTTAATGCCATTATCAGCAACCCCAACGGGCAAACAGATGAATACGAATTCAACAATAGTTACTCGGTTTACTTTGAAGATATTCATGTGTATGAAGAAGGTAACACTTATACCGTACAATTGAAAACTAACAATTATGGATATCAATCGTCCTATACCCTAAAAGATGGAAATGGGACTCAATTATACGAACGTCATAATTGTGATGACAACACTTTGTATGAAGATGAATTTTACTTGTTTCCTGGTTGTTATGAGTTAAGAGTTGATGATACTGGAGACAATGGGTTGGAATTCTGGGCACAGCCTCAACAGGGAGTTGGTTATTTCAAGATCATCAGCCCTGACGGATATCCCTTATACACTTTTGATCCGGATTTTGGAGGATATGCAAGTTTTGAATTTGGAATTGGAAATATAACTGATGTGGAAAATCAAAATAAACCATTGATTTATAGTGTTTTCCCAAATCCAGCAACTAATAATATAAATATCAATATATTAGGACTTAATGAGTCAAAAATATCAGCAAAAATGACTAACTCATTGTCTTCTGTTGTTTATGAAAATTCATGGTTATCATCGGTTGGTGAATTCAATACCAATATCAACTTGGAAGAACTACCATCAGGTATTTATTTCTTAACCATTGAATTTAATGGTCAGACAAAAACTGAAAAAATCATTAAATATTAGTCAATATATTAATATGGTGTTGATAGAGTGTAATTAACAATATCAACACCATATTTACTTCTCTACTTTCTTATTTTTCGTGGAACCTAAACCTGAAAATTCCCAGAGTACATATCTAGGAATTCCTATATTTGTTGCATTATTTGAAATTTATGACAACGAAAAGAAGAAAGTTACTCTTAATAAATCCTCTCAACGCAAGCAATAAAGGACTAATAATTCACAAACAAGTAATCTATCCTCCCATCGGGCTCGGAATTATTGGAACACTTACTCCCGATCATTGGGACATTGAATTAATTGATGAAAACTTTGATGAATTTGAATATAAAGAGGCAGACCTTGTTGCTTTTACAGCACTAACATCAAGTGTTACTAGAGCATATGAACTTGCTGCAATTTATCGAAAAAAGGGTATAACAACTGTACTGGGTGGTATACATGCATCAATGATGCCCAATGAAGCTAAGGAACTTGTTGACAGTGTTGTTGTCGGAGAAGTTGAAAGTGTATGGGCGACCTTGTTATCAGACTTTGAAAATGGAGAGTTAAAGAGGCAATATAATGGCAAATTATTGCCAATGGAGAATGCGATTCGCCCGAAAAGAGAGCTATTTAATAAGGAATATAAATTTGCAAGTATCCAAACCACCAGAGGATGCCCAATGAGTTGTGACTTTTGCTCAGTTCATACCTTTAATGGCAATTCTTATCGTCTAAGACCTGTTGAAGAAGTACTCGATGAGTTGGAGACCATTGAACATAAGATGGTTTATTTTGTTGATGACAACCTGATTGGATATGGAAAAAGATCTCAGCGAAGAGCTATAGATTTATTCAACGGTATTATCGAAAGAGGAATTAAAATAGAATGGTTTTGCTCAGCCTCAATGAATTTTGCTGATAATGAAGAGGTATTAGAATTGGCTGCAAAAGCTGGCTGCAAGATGGTTCTCCTTGGAATAGAGTCAGAACGTATTGATCAGCTTCAGGATATGAATAAAAAACTCAATGCGAAAATGGGTATTGACAGCTACGATATTGTGTTTGAAAAAATACATAAGTATGGAATTGCTGTTCTTGGCGCTTTCATTTATGGGCTTCCTACAGATACTCCAGAATCCATGGCTGTTCGTACTGAATATATTAACACTGCAGCTATTGATGCTGTGCAGGCAACAATTCTTACACCACTGCCGGGCACAGGCCTTTTTAACAGAATGATAGCAGACAATAAGGTAATTGCAAATAATTTTCCTGAGGATTGGCAGCATTATCATTTTGGCAAAGTGGTTTTTGAACATGACATAATGGATCATGAAACCATAAGTAGTGAAATATCAAAAAACTGGGATAAGCTATACAATAAGAATACACTGAAAAAGAAGTTTATCCGTACACTCAAACAAACAAAGAGTCCGGTTGCAGGAATTTGGTCCTATGGTTCAAACCTACAGTATTATAACCTCGTTTTTGAACATGACGATAGTAGACCAGTACTAAATTTGACTGATATTTTTGGATTAAAAGATGTGGAAGACAAC
The DNA here is from genome assembly GCA_937901015.1 of uncultured Bacteroidota bacterium. GTDB lineage: Bacteria > Bacteroidota > Bacteroidia > Bacteroidales > F082. Next base: position 16,287 of record CALCGQ010000177.1, read on the forward strand.
CCTTTCATATAATTGACTTGTATGACTACTAAAAAAAGGAAACTACTATTAATAAATCCCTTAAGCACTAAACGATCGGGATTGATTCGAGACCAAAAATCAATCTATCCTCCAATGAGTTTGGCTATAATTGCTGCATTAACACCTGACAATTGGGAAATTGAATTATTGGATGAAAATTTTGACAGATTTGTTTATCGGGATGCTGATTTAGTTGGCTTAACTGCATTAACCTCACAGGTTACACGAGCATATGAATTGGCAAGTATCTATAGAAAAAAGAATATCCCTACTATTATTGGTGGAATCCATGTGTCGGTATTGCCTGAAGAAGCAAAGGAATATGCAGACACGGTTGTAATTGGTGAAGCCGAAAGTGTATGGTCTGAAATAATTAATGATTTCGAAAATAATTCACTTAAAGAAACATATAATGGTAAACTAAAACCATTGGTAAACTCACCACAACCACGCATTGATCTTTATAATCCTGGATATGAATTCGGCAGTGTTCAAACTACAAGAGGATGCCCGATGAGTTGCGATTTTTGCTCAGTACACACATTCAATGGAAAGCAATACAGACCAAGGAATGTTAAAGATGTTGTGGATGAATTTGAAAAAATTCCTCAGGATAAAGTATATTTTGTGGATGACAATTTCATTGGCTACTCAAAAGCATCAACCGAAAGAGTTAAAGATATTTGTAGAGAAATTATCAAACGTGGAATAAAAAAAAACTGGTTCTGTGCTGCCTCCATGAATATTGCCGATCATGATGATGTATTAAAACTAGCCGCTGAAGCAGGATGCAGAATGGTATTCCTTGGAATTGAATCTGAACTCATCGACCAGTTGGAAGCTTCCAATAAAAAGATGAATATTAAAATTGGAATAGATAACTTTTCCAAAGTGTATGACAAACTTCATGAACATGGAATAGCAGTACTTGGAGCATTTATATATGGCTTAGAATCTGATACTTCTGAAACAATTAAAAACCGGACTCAGTATCTACTTAATTCTGATATTGATGCAATGCAAGCTACAATTTTAACACCTCTGCCAGGAACTCCCTTGTTCGACAGAATGAAAAAAGAAGACAGGCTCATTTTCAATAATTTCCCAGAAG
>CALCGQ010000178.1 GCA_937901015.1 uncultured Bacteroidota bacterium
TATAAAGAAAATGCAGGAATATTTTGTCACAACAACCCATGGGTAATAATATCTGAAGCTATGTTAGGCAATAATGAAAAGGCTTTTGATTATTACACGCGAATCGCACCTGCCTATCTGGAAGATATAAGCGAACTTCACAAAACTGAGCCATATGTGTATTCGCAAATGATTGCTGGAAAAGATGCCGCTATCCCCGGACAGGCAAAGAATTCATGGCTAACAGGAACAGCTGCATGGAATCTATATTCAATTAGTCATTATATTCTTGGTATCAGACCTGATTATAATGGATTAACAATTGATCCTAAGATCCCAAAATCTATTAAAGAGATAAAGATTACACGTAAATTTAGAGGAGCGACTTATTGTATTAAAATAATAAATAAGGGTGGTAATAAGTCTCATATTACTATGGACGATTCAGTAATTGCAGGAAATACATTACCAACACCTATTCCAAATAAGATTTACAATGTTAATGTTATAATGAGCTAATTTACAATTATCTAATAAGAAATTTATGACAAAATATTTTTGCCAATTAGTTACCTTAATAACTACAATATTCATACTATCAGGTTGTGATTTTCAATATGATAAACAACTCCCAAATAATAGGGATACAAGAATAGCTGAGATTATTTCTACAATGTCTCTTGAGGAAAAGGTGGGCCAAATGACCCAAATCACATTAAATGTTTTTCTCGCAAAAGAAGATAATGGAAAACGTATAGACCCTCCAATTTTTGACACTGCGGTTATGAAAATGGCCATTCAGAAATACAAAATTGGTTCGGTACTAAATACTATGTCTAGCAGGGCAATAAATGTAACAGAATGGAATAACATCATTTCGTACTTTCAGGAATTGGCAATTGAGGAAACCGGGATTCCATTAATTTATGGTATTGATGCCGTTCATGGTGTAAATTATACTTCCGAGGCAACACTATTCCCTCAGCAAATTGGTCAAGCTGCAACATTCAACCCTGATATTGTTAGGAGAATTAACAATTCTACTGCCTATGAAATGCGTGCATCTAATATTCCCTGGACATTTTCTCCCGTTCAGGATATGGGTCGCGACCCGAGAGACCCTAGATTTTGGGAAACATATGGTGAAGATGTCTATCTAACTCAAAAGCTTGGAGCAGCAGCAGTTAAAGGCCTTGAAGGTGACCCATACACCATTGATAAATTTCATGGTGCTTCTTGTTTAAAACACTATTTAGCATATAACTCAAACTCTGGAAAAGATAGAAACCCATTAAGCATTTCCGTTAGGGAGCTTAAGGAAATTCATGCGGCATCATTTCAAGCTGCAATTGATGCAGGGGCCAGTACAATTATGATTAGCTCTGGTTTAATAAATGGTTATCCTGTTCATGCAAACTATGAAATACTAACCCAACTACTTAGAAACGAAATGGGGTTTAAGGGAATGGTTGTTACAGATTGGGCAGATATCGAGAACTTTTATGAACGAGATAAGATTGTAACTAGTCAAAAGGAAGGTGTTAAACTTGCTATTAATGCCGGAATAGATATGTCGATGGTACCTTCAAATTTTGAATTTTGTGATTATCTAATTGAACTTGTAGCTGAAGGTGAAGTTCCCATGAGCAGAATTGATGAAGCAGTTTCCCGAATACTGGAGCTTAAATTAAAACTTGGACTATTCGAGCATCCTAACACCAAACTTACTGATTATCCAAAGTTTGGAAGCAAAGAGTTTGAAGAATTATCATATGACGCTTCAATTGAGTCCATCACATTGCTTAAAAATAACGGTGCTATTCTTCCAATAAAAAAAGATGCCAAAGTATTGGTAGCAGGACCAAATTCAAACACCATGCGTGCAATGAATGGCGGATGGTCATATTCATGGCAAGGTGAGAAAACACCAGAGTTTACAAAACATTATAATACATTCCTTGAAGCTATTCAAAACAAAATAAGCGAAAAAAATGTAGTGTATTTTGAAGGCGTTTCATACAACAATGACAGTACATATGATGTGGAAATGAATATCGATATCCACAAGGCTGTTAAGGCAGCAAAGAAAGTAGATTATATACTATTATTCTTAGGAGAAAATAGCTATTGCGAAAAACCTGGCGACCTTAACGACCTTTATATCAGCGATAACCAAGCTAAGCTTGCATTATCACTTGCAAGTACTGGAAAACCAGTTATTCTAATATTAAATGAGGGCAGACCAAGATTAATAAGCAAATTTGAATCAGAAATGAATGCCATTGTTCAAACTTATTTACCTAGCAATTTTGGAGGAGATGCACTTGCTGATATTATTTTTGGAGATGCAAACCCCAGTGGCAAACTTCCTTATACTTACCCATTGTATCCCAACTCATTAACTACATATGATTACCTCCCAGCTGAAAACCCAGAAACAAAAGAAGGTGATTATGATTATGGAGCAATTGTTCCTGTTCAATATGAGTTTGGTCATGGATTAAGTTACACTTCATTTGAATATGGTGAATTTAAAATTAACACCAACCAACTAATCCCAAATGGAAGTATTACGGTTTCTGTAGAGGTTAGCAATACAGGAACAAGAGCAGGAAAAGAGGTAGTTATGCTATATACATCAGACTTATACGCTTCAATTTCACCAAATAATAAACGGTTAAGGAGATTTGAAAAAATCCAACTAGACCCTGGTGAAAGTAAGGAAGTCAGTTTTGATATCTCAGCACGAGATCTTGCTTTCTACAATTACGAAAACCAGCTGGTATCAGAAAAAGGAGAGTTTGTTTTAAGGATAAAAGATATGGTTCAAAAGGTATATCTTTCAGAAACAATTAAATTTGGTGAACCAAGTAAGGTGAGAATATAAAAAAGAAAATATGAAAGAAAGGCTGGTATCCCTTGATGCATTTCGTGGTATCACAATTATAGGAATGATAATTGTCAATACCCCGGGCTCGTGGTCTTATGTTTTCCCGCCTTTACGGCATGCTGAATGGAATGGCCTCACTCCTACCGATCTGGTATTTCCATTCTTTTTATTTATTGTTGGTATTTCAATTGTTCTTGCTTTCAATAATAAATTAAAGACGAATACACATAAAAAAAATTTGGTATTAAAGATCCTCAAGAGATCATTGTTAATATTTACTCTAGGTGTATTCCTAAACCTACTTGGAAGTGATTTTAATGAGATAAGATTACCCGGTGTACTGCAAAGAATTGCAATAGTATTTCTTATATGTTCCCTGTTATTTCTTTACACTTCACTTAAAACTCAGGTTTGGGTTGGAGTATTATTACTAGTAGGATATTTCATAATAATGATCACCATTCCAGTACCCAGTTTTGGAGCAGGAATATTGGAACCTGGAAAAAATCTGGCTGCATGGATCGATAGTTTTTCGATTCCTTTTCATATGTATCAAGGCACTTGGGATCCAGAAGGACTCTTAAGCACATTACCAGCAATAGCAACAGGAATTACCGGAATGATAGCTGGCCATCTTATAATATCAAAAAAAGAAATAAATAACAAGCTAATACTTCTATTTGTAGGTGGTTCACTGGCAATCGCTACGGGAGAAATATGGGGATGGTTTTTCCCCATCAACAAGAATCTTTGGTCAAGCTCTTACGTACTTTATACCAGTGGTTTGGCTGCAATTACATGGGCAATCCTAATTTGGGTGATGGACATAAAAAAACATATCACTTGGGGGAAACCAGCAATCGTTTTTGGATCCAATGCAATTACTGCATATGTTTTGTCCTATATCATCGGTATTCCATTCACTCACCTATCCCTGACTGGTGAAAGTCTGCAAGAGTTATATATGAATAGCCTAATAAATGCCGGTATATTACCTGAATTGGTATCATTTTCTTGGGCCATATTCTATACTTCACTTTGTTATATCCCCGTACTATTACTATATAAAAAACGAATCTTCTTAAAGATTTAAGTATGAAAAAAATATTATTCCCATTGATAATCATAGCATTATCAATATTAGGTTGTAATCATAATCAAATAAATATTAACCTTACCGATGCCATCAGAATAAATCAACTTGGTTATTATCCAGAATCCGTAAAGAAATTCATAGTAGCTGACTCAATAGCTTCGTATTTTGAAGTAATTGATTCGGAAGGCAAATCCATTTTTAAAGGTAATCTAATTGATAATGGTATTTGGATAAGTTCGGGGGAGGGAGCATCAATGGGAGACTTTACAAAAGTGGAAAAAGAAGGTGCTTACTACATTCTGGTAGATGGAAAATATCGATCCTATCCATTTATAATTAACAGCAAACTTTATGATAAGGCATTAACTGCAGCCATTAAAAGTTACTATTATCAGAGGGCATCAATGCCAATTGAGGAAAAGCATGGAGGTGAATATGCACGTGAGTCTGGCCATCCTGATAATAACTGCAACTATCATCCTTCGTCGGGTTATGAAAACGGTACACTGAATTCACAAGGAGGCTGGTATGATGCAGGTGACTATGGAAAATACATTGGCAACGCATCACTTTCAACCGGACAAATGCTCCTATTACTCGAACAATTTCCAGATATTATACCTGATGGAAGTTTAAATATTCCAGAAAGCGGGAATGATATTGGCGACCTTTATGACGAATTAAAATACGAGCTTAACTGGATTCTTACAATGCAAGATGATGATGGTGGTGTATATCATAAACTCACAGCCAAGACTTTCAGTGGTTTTATTATGCCTAAGGATTATGATTTGGACCGGTGGATTATTGGAAAAGGCACCGCAGCAACTCTCAATTTTGCAGCAGTTCTTGCCCAAGCTTCAAGATTATATAAGGACTTTGATCCACAATGGTCTTCGGTGGCTTTAGCAGCATCCCAAAAAGCATGGAACTGGGCAATTCAGAATAATAATATTGAATTTAAAAACCCTGAGGATGTTTCAACAGGGGAATATGGTGATGATTATTTTGCCGATGATTTCTACTGGGCAGCCGCAGAATTGTATACCTCCACTAAACATGAAAAATATCTCAACTTTCTCAAAGAGAATAAGGAACCAGTTAAACATGAACTTACAAATAGCTGGAAGTTCTTTGTTAGAAATAATGCGTTTCACTCGCTTCTTGAGAACATTGACCAACTGGATAATAACTTTAGTAATGAACTACGGCAAAGTCAAATAAGCCTTGCTGATGAAATTCTTACTGAACTCGAATCTAACCCATATGGAATAGCTCTTAACAAATTTGAATGGGGTTCAAATAGTGATATACTAAATCAGGCAATGATACTATGTAATACGCATAGAATTACTAATGAAGAAAAATACCTAGATGGGGCTGAGCAAATCAATGACTACATATATGGGAAGAATGCCACTGGTTACTGTTTCCTAACTGGATTTGGATCGAAAAAAGTGATGTTCCCGCATCATAGACCAAGTGGTGCTGATGGTATAATTGATCCAGTTCCAGGCTTTATTGTAGGTGGCCCAAATAATGATCGACAAGACAAGTTGCAAGTAAATTATTTTAATACAATGCCAGCAAAATCATATATGGATATTGAGGAAAGTTATGCTTCCAATGAAGTATGCATAAACTGGAATGCTCCTGCAGTTTATGTAATGGGATATTTGCAGCAAAAGCGTTAATTATACTTAAGGTAACAACAATTAAATTAATCAAACCATGAGAATTCTGTCCATATTTAAATTGCTAATAATAAATACCTTAACCCTATTCATTATCAACCTTAACGCCCAAGTTATAGCTGAAGTAAGTCAATCTCCAAAACTACTACAAAACATCGAATCACGAAATACAACAACATTGGATGGCATGTGGGACATCATTATTGATCCATTGGAAAATGGCTATTATAATTATCGTTGGCAGCCAAGAGGTGATGGATTTTTCAGAAACGATAAAATGCAATCTCCATCAGATTTAATTGAATATGATTTCGATACCGATTATCAATTGATGGTACCAGGTGACTGGAATACACAAATGGATAAACTCTATTACTATGAAGGAACCATTTGGTACAAAAAAAGCTTCGATTACGACATTAAACCAAATGAATTAACCTATCTCTATTTTGAGGCAGTTAATTATGAAGCCACAGTTTATTTAAATGGTGAGTTACTAGGGTCTCATATTGGTGGTTACACTCCTTTTCAATTTGATGTTAGCGGCAAACTAAAGAAAAAAGACAACTTTGTAGTGCTAAAAGTAGACAACAAACGCAAAAGAGAAGCCATTCCTACCATTAATACTGATTGGTGGAATTATGGTGGAATAACAAGATCTGTTCATCTGATAGTTACACCGGAAAAACATATCACCGACTATTCCATCCAGTTAGACAGTCAAAATACTTCAATCATTCAAGGATGGGTTGAGGTTGATAATTCATCTGATGGCGAAGAGGTGACCATCCTAATTCCTGAACTTAACAGAGAGATAAAAACAGAACTAAAAGACGGGAGTGCAATCTTTTCCATAAAAGCAAAACCAATATTGTGGTCGCCATCAAATCCCAAACTTTATAAAGTGATTGTAGCTAATAATACGGATACAATCATAGATGATATTGGTTTCAGAACCATTGAAACCAAAGGATCAAAAATATTACTTAACGGGGAAGAGATATTTCTAAAAGGTATTTGCATACATGAAGAGGCCCCTTTCAAAACTGGCCGAGTAACTTCTGTAGAAGAATGTAGAACACTGCTCAATTGGGCCAAAGAGTTGGGTTGCAATTTTGTTCGTTTAGCACATTATCCTCATAGTGAAGCCATGGTTAAGGAAGCAGAAAAAATGGGGTTGCTAGTCTGGTCAGAAATCCCAGTATACTGGACTGTTCTTTTTGACAATCCAGATACCTACGCCAATGCCAAGAATCAATTGTACGAAATGATTTCACGTGATAAAAATCGTGCTGCTGTCATACTATGGTCTGTGGCCAATGAAACTCCTGAAAGTGAAAATAGGAACATATTTCTAGCCAATCTGATCAGTCATGCTAGGATGTTAGATGATTCACGATTAATTACCGCAGCCTTGGAAACACAAACAAACAAAGATGGTGTAAAGCACATTGAAGATCCTATTGGAGAGCTGGTTGACGTAATTGGTATCAACAATTATTGTGGTTGGTACTACGGAGAACCTGAAAGTTGTAAAGGAGTGAAATGGAGCTCAAAATATAACAAGCCTATGGTGATGAGCGAAGTGGGGGCCGGTGCTCTTCAAAGTATGCATGGTGATAAAAATGAGCGATGGACCGAAGAATACCAGGCTGATGTGTATAAAAACAACATTGAAATGCTTCAAAACATCGATTTCCTAGCTGGCGTATCACCTTGGATATTAATGGATTTCCGTTCGCACAGGAGGCAATTGAGAAGGATACAAAACGATTTCAATCGCAAAGGTCTAATTTCGGAACAAGGAATTAAAAAAGAAGCATACTATATTATGCAAGATTACTATAGAAGTCGTTAACTATGACTTATTATTATTTTTGTAAAACAATTGGAGAGGTTTTTAAGAAACAATGTTGCGTAAGGTTTAACACTGAAGATTCAAAATTTACCACCAGTTACTAAAGAAATAAAAACAAGTAAGATGAGTCAATATTATACGGCGAAAGCTGACCGATACAATCAAATGCAATACCGTCGTTGTGGCAAAAGTGGATTACTATTACCCGCAATATCTCTGGGTTTATGGCATAACTTTGGAGGAGTTGATGTTTTTGAAAATTCCAGAAGAATGATTCTCGAAGCATTCGATTTGGGTATTACTCATTTTGATTTAGCCAATAATTATGGCCCACCACCAGGATCTGCAGAAGAGATTTTTGGTAAGATAATGAAGCATGACATGCATAGTTATCGCGATGAGATGATCATTACTTCCAAAGCAGGATGGGGAATGTGGCCAGGTCCATATGGCGATTTTGGATCAAGAAAGTATCTGATAGCCAGCTGTGACCAAAGTCTAAAACGTATGGGGTTGGATTATGTTGACATTTTCTATAGTCATCGACCTGATCCAAATACACCAATAGAAGAAACTATGATGGCTTTGGATCAGATTGTAAGATCAGGAAAGGCTCTCTATGCAGGAATATCATCTTACAACCCAGAGCAAACCCAAGAGGCTGTTACCATCCTCAAATCACTGGGTACTCCTTGCCTGGTTCATCAACCTTCCTACAGTATGTTTAACAGATGGGTAGAAGATGGCCTTTTGGATGTACTGGAAACCAATGGTGTTGGCTCTGTTGTTTTTAGTCCCCTTTACCAAGGTATACTTACGGATAAATACCTTAAAGGAATACCAGAAAACTCAAGGGCAGCCAAAGATTATGTTTATTTTCCATCGTCAGAAATAACACCCGAACGCATTGAGAAAGTAAAAAAGCTAAATGAAATTGCTCAAAATCGCGGACAAAAAATGGCGCAGTTGGCTCTGAGCTGGGTACTGCGTGATTCAAGGGTTACATCTGTCATAATTGGGGCTAGCAAAGTATCTCATATTTATGATGCAGTTGGAGTATTAGGACATCTAACGTTTACTTCAGAAGAGCTAAATGAAATTGAAAATATCCTTGCAGAAAACTAAAGTATTGAAATAACAATTGATTCAAAATCGGAAAAACATACTGCATATTATGCTAACGCTGAAGGCGACGAGCATTCTTATACTTTTTTTCGGGATGAACAACTTTGCTCTTGGTCAGGTTTGTAGTGGAAATCTAGGAGAAAACATTTTTACCGATGGAGATTTTGGCTCTGGGAATGCAAACGTTATAATCACCGATCCACAAATTGCACCTGGCTATATCTATGAACCCTATCCCCCTCCTCAGGATGGTAGATATACCATCACTAATAATACAGGAATATGGAACCTATTTGCAGGTTGGATAAAAATACGTGATAACAGTCCTGATGATAAAGGATATATGATGGTTGTAAATGCCAGTTATGACCCTGGTTTGTTTTACGAGAAAGAAATAACCGGTTTATGCGACAATACTTTATATGAATTTTCAGCTGACATAATAAACCTATTGGAAAAAGGTTCAAATATTATTAAACCAAATGTGTCATTTTTATTGGATGATATTGTCCTATACACAACCGGAGATATTCCTGAGAATGAAGAATGGCAAACTTATGGATTTACTTTCACTACGGTAAGTGGACAATCATCTGTTAAATTATCACTTAGAAATAATGCTCCCGGAGGAATGGGTAATGACCTTGCCCTTGATAATATATCATTCCGTCCTTGCGGCCCCCAGGCACTAATATTACCAACCGACATAACCGACATTTGTGAAGATGGCCAAGTAGTAGTTCTGGATGCTACACTAGTTGGTAATTCGTATGACACTCCATTTTTTCAATGGCAAACAAGCTTCGATGAAGGTGTTACATGGGTTGATATTAATGGTGAACAAGGCTTAACCTATACACATTCCGATTTCTCGGCTGGCTATTATTACTACCGTTACCTTGTGGCCAATAGAGATGTGAATTTAGCCAATTATAAATGCAGAGTGGTTTCTAACATTAAGATAATAAATGTTATTCCTAAATTCGTTTTTTTATCTGATACTATTTGTGAAGGACTTTCATATCCAGTGGGTGACAATGATTATACAGAAACAGGAGTATACGAAGATAGCTTAGTTAATAAAATTGGATGCGACAGCATAGTTACATTGGATCTTACTGTTGTTGAAAACCAGGGCATTTCCTCTTCAAATACCATAGAAAATCCCAGCTGTTCATATACAAATAATGGTAGTTTTACCATTGACACCATATTATTTGGTAATTCTCCATACACCTTACTTTTTGAAGATGAAGAATTTGAATATGGAGAAACCATATCAAACTTGGCAGAAGGTAATTATAGCTATTCAATTACTGACAAAGATGGATGTAGTTTTCAGGATAGTATTACAATAGAATCTCCAGAAGAGTTTAGTATTAATCTAGGCCCAGATATAGAAATTGACCTTGGTGACATAGTTATCCTAACTCCAAACCCAAATTTTCCCATCGACAATTATGTTTGGGAACCTTCCGAATTAATTGATTGCAAGATTGATTGTGATGAAATAATACTATCACCTTCATCCTCAACTATCATCACATCTGTTGCACAATCAACAAACAATTGCATTACATCAGACACAGTATCAATAATTGTCAATAGTATTAGGAAAGCATACTTTCCAAATGCATTTACACCTAATAATGATGGATTAAATGATTATTTCACAGTCTTCGGATCAATTCCAAATATCCAGAAGGTAGAGAAAATGCTTATTTTTGATAGGTGGGGTAAAATAATTTATGAAGAATATAACTTTATACCCAATGAACCAACATCAGGATGGGATGGAACACATAATGGAGCCATACTAAAATCTGGATCATTTGTATATGTAATTGAGGTCAGGTTTCTGGATAATGAAGTTATTAAATACCGAGGTATTGTTACACTTATTAGATAGTTGAAATTAATAAAGAAAAAACTTATAATGGCAAAAAAGAAAATAAAACTTAGCCCTGGAGATAAATTATCAATATTTATTGCATCAATAGCCTTAATTTCGGCAATATTTACAACGTATATTCAATTTTTTCATAAAACAACAGAGTTTCGCATTGGTACTATTAATCTTGTTCAAACCAAGGATTCATTAACTAAACAATTAAACATAAGCGTTCTATTGATAAACACAGGAACAAACCCTGTTGCTTACAACAAGTGGAATACTTTTTTATCGGCTGACGAGTCTTTGCCGCAAGGCTCCTGTTATAATGGTAGTATTAGTTCGGAAAATACTGGGTTTTATATGTCCGGTTGCTCATCCAGAAGTGAAATAATCATTGAACCTAATACCGTAGAATTTGTAAAGCTAAAATTGGTGATAAGTAACGACGATTTAGCTGAATACATTAAGTTAAATCAAGGAAAGATATCTGGTCCAACCCCTTATATAAATGTAGGAATGAGGATGACTTTTATCGATTCTAATGGAAAAATAAAAGCAAAAGAGATCATTTTCGGAGCTGTATATTATAATGATTATGGCTCAGGATACAAAAGTTATATTAAACCCACAAAAGAACTCAAAATTTACTAATGCCGACAATGTATATAGCGCATTGAAACGATCCATATACTACCGTTAAATTCAAACAATCAATTAATTTAATTTATGTAGAAATTT
>CALCGQ010000179.1 GCA_937901015.1 uncultured Bacteroidota bacterium
ACAAGAATCTAATAAAAATGGTTTCCATTGCCTCCATTGATGGCTTTTACTATCGTCCAAGAATTGACAAAGAACTACTGAGAAAGCACTCAGAGGGAATTATGGCACTTACGGCTTGCTTAGGTGGTGAAATTCCAAATAAGATAATAAACGAAGGTGAGGATAAGGCAGAAGAAGCTTTACTAGAATACAAGGATATTTTCGGCGATGATCTGTATTTAGAGTTGCAGAGGCATCCTACCGGAAACCCAGAAATGGATCGCAAAGTATTTGATGATCAGGTTTATGTGAACTCTGCAATTCTTGATTTTGCAAAAAAGCATAATGTTAAGGTTGTAGCTACCAATGATTCTCATTTTGTTAATGCTGAAGATGCTGGTGCTCACGATAGACTAATATGTATTGGCACTGCAAAAGATCTGGATGATCCAAATCGAATGAGGTATACTCAACAGGAATGGTTTAAAAATCAGGCAGAAATGTCGAAACTATTTGCTGATGTACCTGAAGCGCTTCTAAATACTAAGGAGGTAAGCGATAAAGTTGAAATTTATCAGCTCAATAAAGAGCCAATTATGCCTGAATTTATCATACCCGATGAATTCAATGATGCTGATGATTACCTTAAACACATCACTTATGAAGGTGCCAAAAAGCGTTACACAGAATTAACTGATGATATTAAAGAACGCATAGATTTTGAACTGGAGACCATTAAAAAGATGGGATTTCCAGATTATTTTCTGATAGTTTGGGATTTTCTGGTAGCAGCCAGAGAAATGGATGTTATTATTGGTCCTGGAAGGGGTAGCGCTGCGGGATCAGTGGTTTCCTACTGTTTGCGTATTACTGATATAGAACCGCTGAAATACAATCTTCTTTTCGAAAGATTCCTAAATCCTGATCGTATCTCAATGCCTGATATTGACATTGACTTTGACGACGATGGACGTGAGAGAATTTTGGAATGGGTACGTGATAAATATGGTGAAAATCGTGTTGCTCACCTAATTACCTTTGGTACAATGGCTGCTAAAATGGCCATACGTGATGTAGCACGAGTACAACGATTACCTCTTTCTGAAGCTGATAGGTTAGCCAAAATGGTTCCTGACACTCCTGGGATTACTCTAAATGCAGCAATGAAGGAAAATCCTGAGTTGAAAGCTGAGCTTGAAAAAGGTAAACCTGATGTGTCTTCAGTTTTAAAAAATGCCATAACTCTTGAAGGTTCGGTTAGGAATACTGGAACACATGCCTGTGGGATTATTATTAGTAAGGACCCGCTTAATAATTATGTGCCTGTAACCTCTGTAAAAGACTCTGTATTAACATATGCCACTCAAATTGACGGCAAGTACATTGAGTCTGTAGGGTTGCTAAAAATGGATTTTTTGGGTCTAAAAACCCTCTCTATTATTAAGGATACTCTTGAAAATATTAGAAAATCAAAGGGTGAAATTATTGATATTGATAAGATTTCTTTTGAAGATGAAAAGACTTATGAACTATTTGGTCGTGGTGATACTGTAGCATTATTCCAGTTTGAGTCGGATGGGATGAGAACCTACCTTAAGGATCTTAAACCTTCACGTTTTGAGGATCTTATCGCCATGGTAGCTTTGTACCGTCCTGGTCCAATGGCTTACCTACCCAACTTTATTAATAGGAAACATGGCAGGGAAGAAATTGTCTATGATCAACCCGAGATGGAGGAGTATCTTGAAGAAACATATGGTATTACAGTGTATCAAGAGCAAGTGATGCTTCTTTCACGGAAACTTGGAGGATTCACACGTGGTCAGTCTGATTCATTGCGTAAGGCAATGGGTAAGAAGAAGATAGCTGAAATGGAAAAAATGAAGGTTAAGTTTAATGAAGGTTGCTTAGCCAATAATATTCCTCAAGAAAAGGTTGATAAAATTTGGAAGGATTGGGAAGCTTTTGCTCGCTATGCCTTTAATAAATCACATGCCACATGTTATGCTTATTTAGCATATCAAACGGGTTATCTTAAAGCACATTATCCTGCAGAGTTTATGGCTGCCAACTTAGGTAGAAACTTGCATGATATTAAAAAGATTACTCATTTAATTGGTGAAACAAAACGAATGGGAATTGATGTTCTACGGCCTGATATCAATGAAAGTTCTGCTAGTTTTACAGTCACAAAAGATGGTATTATTCGTTTTGGACTGGCTGCCATTAAAGGAGTAGGTGATGCGGCAGTTGAACAACTTATTGAAGAGAGAGAAAAGGATAATTTCTTCTCAAGCATTTTCAATTTAACCAAAAGGGTAAATCTTAAAACCTTAAATAAAAGGAGTTTAGAAGCATTGGCGAAAGCAGGTGCCTTTGATGGTTTTGAAGGTGCACATCGGGCTCAGTATTTTTATTCTGAAGAAAATGAATCATCATTATTCCTTGAAAAAGTAATTCGTCATGGAGCTGTATATCAAGAGCAACAGTCTTCATTGCAAGTATCATTATTTGGAGATACTGAGGTGTTTGAGGTTCATGATCCTCTTTTTCCTGAATGTGAAAAATGGACACTTCCTGTTCAACTAAAATTCGAAAAAGAGGTTACCGGCTTTTATATTTCTGGTCATCCGCTGGATGATTATACTCAAACCATTGACCAGTTTTGCAATATTACCATAGACGAATTACGTAATAATATGATCAATTATAATGGTCATCAGGTTAAATTTGCGGGGATGGTTATTGATTCGGCACAGAGAATCTCAAAAAGGGGTGATCCATTTGGTTCATATGTTATTGAAGATTTCTCAGGTAATATGCAGCTTACTTTATTTTCAGAGATTTATTTAAAAAAGAAACATCTACTGGAAGCTGGAAGCAATGTATATATAACAGCTAGGGTGGAAGAAAGAAGATATCAACCTGGTAATTATCAATTGGTTATATCTGATATTTACTTGTTATCGGAGACAATGGAGAAACTTGCTAATGCCATAACCCTAGAGTTAAAAGCAAGTGAAATCTCTGATGGGATAGCAGATGAAATTATTACCATTAGTAAAAAGTTTGTGGGAACAACTCCTCTGAAAATCAGACTTATTGATGCAGAAAGCAAACTTAGTGTTACACTTAGATCTGGTAATGCTAAAATTGATCCTAGGGAATTTTTAAAGGAGATTTCTAAAAATGGGGCATTCAAATTTAAAATTTCATGATTTTTAACTTTATTTTGAACCGTAAATAAATTATTCTTAATACTTTTGACATTCATTTAAATAATAAAATAATATTATGGCTTTAGAATTCACAGACGCTAATTTTGAAGATCTTGCGTTAAAATCAGATAAACCTGTTATTGTTGACTTTTGGGCAGTATGGTGCGGTCCATGTCGTATTGTGGGACCAGTTGTTGAAGAGATAGGTGAGGAGTTTGCTGATAAAGCAGTTGTTGGGAAATTAGATGTTGACCACAACCCAGAAACAGCTAAGAAGTATGGAATACGTAATATTCCTACTATCCTATTCTTCAAAAATGGAGAAATTGTTGATAAACAAGTTGGTTCAGTACCAAAACAGGTTCTTGTAAATAAGCTGGAAGCATTAATGTAATTCCAATTTATTAAAAGAAATATTTAATCTGGCAGTTTGCCAGACTTTCATTACATAATTTTAAGACTTAGGATATTCAACATGTTTGAGTGTCCTGAGTCTTATTTATATACATACTAAGAATCAGGTTTTTTACTATTATAGCCACAGTTCTTAATTCTCATATCAAGATACTAAGTCACTATGCCATACTCAATCGACCAGAATAGACTTCAGCAAATGAGCTCACTGGAGTTTCTTGCAAATCAGGTTGTTGAGGGAACCATTACAGGATTGCATAAAAGTCCATTTCATGGATTTTCTGTGGAGTTTGCTGAGCATCGGCAATATAATGCGGGAGAACCAACAAGGCATATTGATTGGAAGTTGTTTGGTAGAACCGATAAGATGTTTGTTAAAAGATATGAGGAAGAAACGAATCTCAGATGCAGGATAATAGTTGATTGTTCATCTTCAATGTATTTTCCAAAGATGGACTCACCTTCCATTGACAATCCTAATAAAATTGTTTTTTCCATATACGCAGCGGCTGCTCTAATAAGCCTGATGAAAAAGCAAAGAGATGCAACTGGTCTGAGTCTGTTTACAGATAGTATCAACCTTCATTCTCATGCTAAATCAAGTTCAGTTCATCAGAAGTATCTATATAACGAACTTGAAAAACTGCTTGATCAGAAAGCACATAGTAGTGATAATAAGACGGATATTACTAAATCACTTCACAGTATTGTTGAAATGATTCATAAGCGTTCTTTGGTTATTATTTTCAGTGATATGTTTGATGATCAAGAGCATACAGAAGAAATGTTCTCAGCACTTCAGCATTTTAAACATTATAATCATGAAGTAATCCTATTTCATGTGGTAGATAAAAAAGTAGAGGAGGAGCTCGATATTGAAGATCGCCCCTATCGATTTATCGATATGGAAAGTGGAGAGCAAATTAGGCTTAATCCTTTGGAGATTAGGGAACAATATCGGGAAATCTCAAGTAAAGCCCAGCATGACCTTGAAATGAGATGTGGAAGATATCAAATAGATTATGTTGAGGCGGATATAAACAAAGGGTTTGAAGGTATAATATTACCCTACTTATTGAAAAGGAAAAAGCTACACTAATTTGTTATACAGATTGATGGGCAAAAAAAAAGCTGCTGGCCTTTAATACCAACAGCTTTTACTTAATAAGGAATTACTATGATTCTTACTATCTTTGAGTGAAAATATAATCACTACTTTTTCCTTTAACATGGCAACTTAGGCACATTCCATTCATAAGATTTGCACCTCTCATTTCATTACCATTTTCATCAACTGCAATTTGACCATCACCAGCAAGCATAAAATACTCCCAATCGTTATTGGTTGGGTCAAAATCACCACCACGTTTAACCATCGCAGTATATTCATTTAAATCACCACCTGTATTATGACTATACTTAACCACAACAGCTCCCAATGGGTATAATCCTCCAACAGGTACTACATCGCTTTTAAAGTAAACACTACGAGTTACTGTTGAATCATTTCCTCCATGAGCACCACCTAGTGCTGGATCAGCACCTTGTAATTCTCCACCTAGTGTCCAGGCACTAAAGTCCTTAAATGTATCATTGGTTGCAATAAACTCCTCTGGTCCTGTATCATCATCTTTTGTACATGATTGAAACAGTACAGTAGTTGCTAGAACTGTCATAATTGTAAATAGAAAAAACTTGTTCATAATTTATTGTTTTATGTTAGAATTAATAAGTAGTCAAAGAAACAACCTAAACCTTACTATTTATGTTGTTAATTAATTGTTAAGTAATTATCAATGATATTATCTACCTAGATAAGACACTTTAAAAGGCTGTAAATGTCTAATTAGCAAACGATGGAAAAGAAAAAGTACCATAAGTAAGGATTTTGAGTTTAGTATTGGATTATCAGGATATTAATAATACCGGAAGTTGTTTTATAATGAAATCCGAATTTGAAATTTGACTTCAGTTTTGTGATTACCAATAATAAGCTCATTTCCAGTACCTAAGGTATTTTGATTCGAGTAGCTAGTCCTGGCCAAGCGAAACCATGCAGATATATTTGAAGTTATTTTATACCTAGCCATTAAATACCATCGTTTACCGGTGTTAAAATAGGAGGGGATAGTGAATGCATATAATACATCATTTTCATAAGTGTAGATTCTACTATCATAACTTTCAGTTGAAAATAAAGAATATCTGAAACTTAATTCCACTGGAAATTGAACTGGTCTGTAAAGTATGTCCTGATATATTAAATACCCGTACTCATTGGAACTATTATTATCTACCATTACCATATCAAACCGATTTTTAAAAGTAATATTTGTTGGAATCGAGTATGATAAAAATAGTCTCATTTCATGACGGTTATTAGTTATTAAAATGGGTGTATAGTTGTAACTATTATAATTTTTCTGATTATTCTTGTAGCGGTATTTAATATACATTGATGTACTATTACTCGTATTAATATTTACTTGAATGAGATAATCCTTACCAATAGATGGAGCATTTGCTGCGTATGTGAGCCATGGAAAAGAATAATGATCCACATAGCCAGTGATTGATATTAACCTACTAATTAGCGCACTATATCCAAAATATATTCCTTCTTCATTTGAAATGGCGCTTGATTCAGCAAAGGGATTATTATAAAAATTATGATAATCACGTCCGTATTTATGATAAACAACAGTTAAAAAGAATTTTTCTGCCAAGAATGTATTAATACCTGCTATACCTGCAAAACCCTCATTTGATGAATAAGAGATTTCTCCAAACAGGTTATATTTTTGATAGTTAGCAGAGAAGTCAAATCCATAATTTATAAGTCTATCTCCACTAAACCTGAATTGTTTATATGGCTCATTATTAATCTTTTGAGAAAGATTGAGTTTTGTATTAACAACTGTTATTCCTAATTTATAATTATTGTGCTTATAGGAAATATTACCGCCAAGGATTTGGATTTTTATTGTCTTTCTATCCATTAACTCATTTATTGTTCGGTGTAAACCAGATTCAATTATGCTAGTTACATAGTTTTGATTATCCAATTCAAAAGAAATATTGCCATCTATTCTATTCGATGAGAAAAAAGGTGTTACACTAACTCTTTTATATACTAAAGTTGTAGCAGCACCTCTGAAAAATCGATTTTCATTTGATGAGGTATTAGGTCTGATTCCCCTTCCAAATTTCTGAATATTAGTTCCTTCCGATGATTTACCAAAAGCAAGTCCACTCCATAATGTAAGTCCTTGTCCAAATTCAAGATGATAGTCACCAACTATTAAACTCTTTACAAATTTTATATTTTCAACATAGGCAAACGCCGAAAAGAAATCACCTATAAATGGGACATTATTACCCATTAATTTTTGGAGACTATCACCTAAAGATGCTTTAAACATTGGCTCTCCAGGATCCTTGTCCATTGTTAGACCCAAACGTATATTATTTCTATATTTAAATGAGTAACGCAAATAATAATGCTGTGGATCCCCTAAATAAACAGAACCCGGATGTGTAATCGCTGAATCCGGTGATCGACTGTAACCTGATTTCTGCTCCACTATTCTATTTGTTCTAAATATTAATGAATGAGTCCCATGTTCAATGGCATTTTTGATTTTGAATGATTCCTTTTTAATTGAAGCGCCAAAAAATACAAATGGTTCAAGAGCCTTTACCGTTGTTTCATTAAATCCACTAATTGCAAGAAGTTCGTATATAGTATAGATAAGTCCAAACTGATTTTTATAGGCATTAAGGTTACTTAATTGAATTTCATTCAATAGATACAGATCTCTTAATAGCTTGATTTCATTACTGTTAATATTAATTGGATGATGTGAATAATAAAGGTAATCATTAACCAAATCGGTATAATCAATGGGAATATCAGTTGATTGTGCCAAATTCTCCAACTGATCGGTTATAAATTCGATGTTTGTAGTTCTGGCGGAGTCTTGT
>CALCGQ010000180.1 GCA_937901015.1 uncultured Bacteroidota bacterium
TGTTACTTTCTCTATCATCCTTATCTTCTTCTTAAAGGAATTACTTTTAAGGCTATTATCCGTGAGGGTTCTTCCTACGCAATACTTACTAAAACCTGAAGCCTTTAGACGATGATCTCTAAGAGCCATCACTAATGGTGAATGACTAGGTTTACCATCTGATTTTATCTCAACAATTACAAGATTTTTTAGCTCATACCTCTTATTTTTGTGAATATAAGATATATCAGTATCAATTGTACAGCGCTCTTGAAAGTTTTTATTTACCAAAGTAATTCGAGTAAATTCATTGATTAAAGCAGTGCTTAATTCATTACCATTATATGGTGATTTGGATTGAATAAAATTTATATCCTCATTACTTAGTTGCATATTATTTACTTCTGTTGGAATTCGTGATTTACGGGTCTTGCCCTTATTATTTTTGAATTTAATCTCCAGAAAGGCAATCCCTGAATCCATATATATCCGTTTTCGAATCTTATACCGGTTAAGTTTGCCATTATGATGTGCACCAAACAAACTATTAGTACCAGTATCGAAATATGTTGTAGCATATGTCATTTGACTATTACCTCCTATATGAAGCAAGTAATACTGGGAACTTATGGAATCAATTATGGGCTGTAGATTTGAATGTTCAAACCAATATTTAGTATCCATCCGGTTCATAAGCTTTACTTTTTCCATGTCACTTAGAACTATTTGATCTAAATAGTCTGTCTTTAATCCGTTAGTGTGTTTAGCAGTCATATATGTTGTCTCCTATATTTATAACTGCAAAAAAAAGGTGTTGATGAGCTTGGGACAAATTAAATCAACGGAGGGAGGGATTTTATCAATGAAAGGGGCTGTAAGGATTGTCAGGTTTTCGTCGTTATCTTTTTGTCTCTGTTATTCAGTTAGTGTTTTGGGATTGAATATACCAATTCTAAGCGTAGTCTTCAGACTACGCTTAGAATTGGACTACGCTTAGGTGCAACAAAAAAAGCCCAGGAAACCAAATAACTTCCGTTATCTGATCACCTAGGCTCAATCAAAAATCAATTTATTCTAACACATTAACTATTGGACTATCATCTTTTTAACGATAGTGGTTCCATCCACATTCAATGAATAGAAATATAATCCACTTTGAACATTACTTGCATCCCAACTATATGAGTACTTGCTAGCAGGCAGTTCGGTATCTACTATAGTTGCAATATTTTCTCCAAGCAAATTTTGTACTATTAATGTAACTCTGGTATTTTCAGCAAGTACAAAATCAATATTGGTTAAATTATGAAATGGGTTTGGATAGTTTTGCATTAACTCAAATGCAATTTCATTTTCAATAATATCATCAAAACCTGTTAATAGATCAGTATTTTCAGCTCCAAAAGTTGGAAGCATTTCAATGAAATTACCAGTACCATTAATATACCTTCCGGTTGTGGTATCAGGTTTCTGTTGTAAATAGTTGACTTGATCAATTAGACCCAAACTTGGATCCGACAGCAGTATAGATTCACCTGAGGCAGATAGTTTAAAATTTGCATGTAGTCCATCCTGGTCTTCATCCTTATCAGCCCATACAATCAGGTAACTACCTCCAGCAATTGTAGTATCTGGAAATATCCACTGATCAGGCTCACTTGCATCATCAGTAAGATAATATCCTTCAAGTGAAACTTCAGTATTTCCATTATTATAAAACTCAATCCAATCATCAAACTCTCCATCCTGATCAGCTACAGCAGTTTCATTATCCGCCATAAACTCATTAATAACCAAATCACTTGTAATACTTATGTTGTAAAATTCATACTCTGCTCTAACCGGAGAAAAAGCAACAGCATCGCTATTTTCTGCATATATATAATATTGAATATCAGTTGATCCAGCAATCAGGGATACACCATAGGTACCGTCACCTGACTGGCCATCATTATGATTTCCATCGTCATACATTAGCGTTTTTTCAAAAATTCCATGGTTAATTGATCTATGTGCCAGAAAAACATCATTGGTATTAGAAACATCGGTAGTAAACCAAACCTCCATCATCGGCGAAACATTTAACGGTAGATGAGAAACATTGCTTATTTCCGGTGAGTCGTACTGGAAATCTGGTAGTGTTTGTATGTAATCAGTTCTTGCATCCATTAGCTGTACTATTCCGATAATCGATTGTGGACCTCCACCAACCTGGTTATACACATTACTTACAAAATTTGAATACGAATAAAATTTATTTTGATCAGCTTGAACATCAGCATCGATAATATCTTGAATCTCCAATGCTCTTGTTTCGTATAAACTATTCTCAAAATTTTCCTCCAAAATAGTTTTCATATGTGCAACATACATTTTACGGTATGTATCATTTGTAAGTATTTTGCTAATTACTGGGAATTCGTTTTCATTTAGATTGGCAAATGGGCTAAGTTGTTGTTTTTGAATGGTTCCCAAATTACCAAGTGTTTGATGACTACTAAATACACCAAAACTCTCATTCAAATCCCAAGGCATTGGATTAAACCTTCCATTATCATCCTTGTACAGGTAATAATTTTGTGGGTTATTGATTGGACCGTCAAGGTTTACTAGTAAATTAGAAAACGCCAAAAACCAAAGGTGCCTGTCGATATTTAATGACTCGTCGACATAAGTATTGTTATTGTTTAATACAGCTAGAAATTCTATTAATTCATTCCAGCCATAATCCGACTTCATTTCATAGTAGTTTGAATAACTTGCAGAATCCTCCCCAAAATATTCCCAAATGCCTCCTGATGGTGGCCCTCCGCTGCTAGTAAGTTCTCCTTTTACACGAGTATTTTCATCACTTCCAAAGTGAGTCCGCATAAAAAACTTGTCTACACTCTGATCACTTGTATATAACCCCATATGAGTTCCATTGATATATACATTAGTAAAATTTGCCTGGCTTGCAGGAAAATATTTCCTTGCAATCTCATAGCTTAATACTTCTCTAACAAAACTAGGATCCTTAGATACATTTGCCAACTTCACTGTACCGTAACCTTCAATTGTTTGATCGTTGATAACATGATCTAACTTAATGTTCAAAGGGTTCTTTACTTGATTAGCATTGTAAGTACTGTTACCTTTATATCGAATACCAGCACTGTCAAATATTTGTCCGTTGATGGAAACTGAGCCTATTAGTCTTTCTTCATCACCATTGGCATAATATTGGTCAAGTATCTCATCCCAATTAGATTCCTGGAATGTTATCTCAACCGTATTAATTGTGTTAATATCATAAAACTCCTGACCGGTAATATCAGTCAACAAGGAAAAAATGAAAATAATCAATGTAATGTGTTTTCTCATGTTTATGCTATTTATAGTTATCTCAAGCAAATAAACACTAACACTACCTGTAATTATAATAAAATCAATGTTAGGTGAGTTTTTATCAACGAAAGACCAAACTATGTCTATTTATAGTATGGTGTGATTCTCGTATTATTAGTTTAATGAATCAGGATCTGGTTCAAAAGCCTTCCTTCCATATACTTTTTCATAGGCCTGACAGGAAGGACAGATTCCATGCTCAATTTTCTTCACAAACCAGAATGCCATTCCTTTTTGCTTACGCCGTGCAGTTTTACAAACAGGACAACTTTTACAATTCTCAGCAAGTTTAATGTCTTTTGGAGTTATTTCTGTACTATTCATGATTAATAATAATTAAAAGACAAATCTACCAAATATCTATATATTTGGAAATAACTTAATACTAATAAATGTACTTTGTAATAGCTCTTCTTATCGTAGTTGCCATCCTTTTTGTAATCGATGTAATTCGACCTGATTTGATTGCCTTGGGAGCACTTTGTGTACTAATTCTAAGCGGAACACTCTCAGCAGAAGAAGCTCTATCATCCTTTGGCAATACAACTGTTATACTTGTTGCAACATTGTTTATCATTGGAAAAGGACTTTCAAAAACAGGGATCACTCAAGCCATAGGAAATGGAATTTCATTGAGAATTCAAAGTGGTCAAGAAAATCTTCTTACTTCGGTTATAATGGGAGTAGTTGGAACTGTTGGAGCATTTATGAGCTCAACAGGTATTGTGGCATTATTTGTTCCTGTAGTAAAAAGAATTGCAACTGTTAATAATATCAATATCAAGACACTCCTAATGCCTCTTGCCTTTGCAGGATTAATTAGTGGAATGATGACATTAATATCCACCGCTCCTAACCTGATAGTTTCAGAAGAGCTAGCGAAACAAGGCTATGAACCTTTTCATATGTTGGATTTCACTCCCATTGGTATTTCAATGCTGATATGTGCAATATTGTATTTCCTTATACGGTCAATTATTCTAAAGAAAAATGATGGTGAACAGGTTAATCTTGGTTCTGAACGTATGAAATCACTCCTTCGTAAATATAATATTGATGGAGAAATATTTAGGTTAGAAATTACTGCATCCACTACTTTTTTAAACAAGAAAGTTATGGAAACTGAACTAAGACACATGTATAATCTTAACATCTTGGGTATTGAAGCAGATGAAGGATTTGCTACTTCAATGACAATTGTCAGCAAAGACACTGTTTTGAGAAAGGGTCAAATATTGTATGTTCATGGATTCGAAGAAGACGTGTTAAAGGTTTGTGAATACAAAAATGTTAAACTACTTGAATATAAAGGCGTCCATTCAAGCATGTTGAAACAACAAATTGGCCTAGCTGAGCTAGTTATTCCCTTTAACTCAAGTTTTATTGATGAAACAATTGCCACTCTTGGTAAAGAGCGATTCACTCAATTTAATATTCTGGGGTCAAAACGACTTAAGGCCTATTCTTTGGACAACCTTAAGAATCATCCCATTAAAACAGGAGAATCAATTCTTATACTTGGAAGTAGAGATGATATAGCAACTTTGAACAATAATACCAATGATTACATTGTCTTCAATATTCCCTTCGATCATGCATCTGAATTAAACACAAAAAAAGCTTTAACATCGATAGCAATAACCTTACTAATGGTGGTATCTCTGGTTCTAAACATCATTCCACCTGTTATGACAATATTGGTTGCTGCTGTATTGATGATAGGGACAAAATGCCTAAGTATGGAAGAAGCTTATTCATCCATTAATTGGTCAACAGTTATACTTATTGCGGCCATGCTCCCCTTTGCATCAGCACTTGAAAAAACCGGAGGTATTACACTTATTGTCGATCAAGTACAGTCAGTATTCGGGAATGGTAGTCCTTACTTACTTATATCCGGATTGTTCGTGGTTACAGCACTTTTCGGATCCTTCTTATCCAATACAGCAACAGCTGTCATTTTTGCACCAATTGGTATAAAGATTGCCGAAGCTTCATCCATTTCACCATACCCAATTGCCATGACAATAGCCATTGCAGCTTCCTCTGCTTATCTCACACCAATAGCATCTCCAGTTAATATGCTTGTGGTAGCACCTGGTGGATATAAGTTTATGGATTTTGTTAGAATTGGATTTCCTATGTTTATTATTGCATTATTGGTAAGTCTATTGATAATACCATTACTATTCCCATTTTAAGGACACCTTTCTAATTATCCAATGTAACTGTAACTTTTCTAAAATGTGCTAATCTTATTTTACTGTTGCATAGTGAATCAGTATAATTGTCTTCGGCTTTCTGATACATTGCCTGTGCTTCCAACATATCAGAAGTACCAATCAGACCGGCATTATAATTATCTTCAGTTACTTTAAGGTGTTCCTCGACTTGCTCAAGTGTTTTTTTGGCAATATCTATTTGAAAATGACTCTCAACAAGATCTTTGTGCGCTTTTTCAATTTGCAATACCATCAACTCGCCCGTTTCCTCCAATCGATTTTGGGCAATATCGATTTTGATCTGGTGTTCTTTCATCTTATGAGATCCTTCCCACCATCCTGAAATAGGTACATTAAGAGTAACGAACGCAAGTCCATGAGTAGACTGATCCTCCATCATATCAAGATATAAACCCTGAACACCCAGAGCAAGTTGGGGTAGGGTTTCACCTCGCACCAATTTCTTTTGGAGTCCTTCTGCAATAATGGCTTTTTTTAACATCTGAATCTCCTGACGATCCTGAATTATAGTATCAGGATTCAGAAAAACAGTCTCATCAAATGCTAGCTTAAGGTTTTCTTTTTCGAATTTAACAGTTGGTAAATAGTCTATTCCCATATTCTGACAAAGAGCCATACCAACCATATCGATGCCATTTTGAAGTTTTAATTTGTCCGATTGAAGCTCATTTTGTTTTAATTCAACTTTTAACAGATCAGCTTTGCCTATTAAACCTGCTTTATATGATACAGAAACATCATCATGAAGTTTATTCAGTAACACCTCATAACTTAATATTGTGTTCATTTTCTCTGTCAAAGAGATAAGAGTCCAATACCTTTCTTCAGTAATGATCAATGCCTCTTCTTCTGAAAGTATCAATTTATGCTTTGTTATGTCTATTCCCAGTTCGGCCAGTTTGTTACCGTTGCGGATCTGACCACCCATATAAACAGGCTGAACTGCAGCAATGTAACCTATGTTTGCATAATCCAACAAATTAATATCCATTCCTGGGAAATATGCAAACTGGTTTGCAGTGGCAATATTTGCCGGATTTCCATCATATACCGGTAAATTAGCCTCAGGAATTTGTTCAGTAAACAGATAATCATCTGCTTTCATGGCTACAAATCCTCCAGATACATGAGGAAAGTACTTTGTTACAGCCTGCTTTTTAACCTGCTCTGATTCATGAACTTTAAGCCTGGCTTCAATAATTTTCTTGTTATTGATGATTGTTAATTTTTTACAAGAATCGAGTGTAAATGTTTGAGCATTAGCTATGCCATAAGTCAAACATAATACTATGATTAAAAAATGTTTTTTCATTTTAATATGTATTTACTTTTAGGAAATAATACTATGCATTCAATTCACCTTTTTCATCGTCAATTGAGATTTGCTTTTTGGCGTACTCATTTTCGGATGATAACCAGTATAAAACCGGGAGAATGAATAATGTTAAGATCATGCCGATAATCATCCCGAAACAGATCACTGTTCCCAATGGTCCCCAAAGCGGCGACTTGCTTATAATCATTGGAACCACTCCCATTGCTGCAGCCATAGATGTGAGAAATATTGGTCGCATACGTCGTTTACCTGCACCCATGGCAGCTTCCTTAAAGCTATAACCATGTTTATTGACCAATTCAAATGCATAGTCGATGAGGATTATACCATTTCGTACCACGATACCCACTAAGCCAATAATACCTATGAAAGATGTCATTCCAAATGGATATCCTGTAATCCATAGCCCCAAGGCTGCACCCGGAAAACTCAATAACATGGTGGACATTATCAGTAAAGCTCTGCGAGATGTTTTAAACTGTAGGAGCAATATGAAGAATATCAAAACCACACTTAAAGCCAATGATATTAACAATGGTTTCATTTGCTTTGCTGATGCTTCATAATCACCACCAAAGACAATTAGAAGATTACTATTATCCACCACTTGGTCAAGCTCAGGTCGAAGAGTGCTAAACACCTCAGAAGGTATGAGATTTCGTACTATATCTGCATGAACTGTTATGGTACGCACCCCATTTCTCCTTATGATTGCACCTTCAGTCCACTCGGGGGCAAGAGTAGCCAAAGATCTGATTGGCAACGACTCCATTGTGAGTAATGAAGATACATACTGGTTTTCTAACTTTCCAATACTATTGGTTAGTGTGTCTTGCTTCGATAAAATAACATCCACAGCATAGTCGTCTTCCCAAACAGTTGTTATGGGTAAGCCCTCCAGTGAAACCATCAAAGATGATGCAACCAAAGATTTTGTATAACCAAGTTTATTTGCTTTGCCCCTATCAAGATTAACGGTTATTCCATGGCGTTTTTCACCCCAGTCATTTCTCACCCATGTAACATTGGAATTAGACTCCAATATTCTTGCTACTTCAGTTGCTTTATCCTTTAGTTCATCAATATTATCTCCTGAAATCCTAACTTCAATTGGAGCTTCAAAATCATCCATTGCAATTTGCTTCCACTTAACATGAGCCTGAGGAAAAATATTTGAATACTTTGATTCATACTCGTCGAGAATCTCTATTGTTGCTTCATTGGATTGTGTATTTACGATTAACTGCCCAAAGTTTTTGGAAGGTAGATGTGGTGCATATAAATCATTAAATCTAGGTGAACCCATGCCGATAAATGAGGCAATATTGGTTACTCTTTCATCCTGAGAAAGAATAGTCTCAAGACTGTCGATAACCAACTCCGTTTGCTTTAAAGAGTATCCTTCAGGTAAATAAATTTCAACTGCAAACTGATTTCTATCCATTGCTGGGAAAAGCTTTTGCTGAATAGTGGTAAATAGTAATCCTCCTAGAATTACTATTACAATTCCAATTGAAATTGTTGTTTTGGGATATCTAAAAGTCCAATCAAGACCTGCATCATACCACCTTTGGATTATATCAAGAACACTCTTTTTAGAAGTAGTATCTTCATTATTATGAAGACCTTTTTTGATAAATAAATAACACATAAACGGCACAAGTAGCACAGCAACTATCATCGAAACACCAAGAGCAATACCTATGGTTAGAGGGAAGGTTCCAACAAAATCAGAAGCCATCCCTGTTAGAAAAAACATTAATGGAAAGAATGCTGCTGTAATTGCTGCTGTGGCTGATAATACTGGGATAAATAGTTCTGTTGCGGCTTGCCATGCAGCATCCCATGGTGACTTACCCTGATCAAGTTTTTCCACATGGTTATCAATGACTACAATTGCATTATCAACAACCATTCCCAGGACCACAATTAGTCCGGCAAGAGAAACTATTTGCAACTCAATACCTACCAAACTCATTATTCCAATTGTTATAAGTATGGAGATTGGTATGGTTATCCCTGCAACAGATGCTACTCGAAAAGGTAGCAATATCATTGTAACGGCAATTACTGCAATGATAGCAATGATAAATTCTGTCATAAAATGTGATATTGAATTATCAACAACTTCTGGCAGATTGGAAATTATATTTGTAACTACATCATTATCTGTTTTATTGGAAAAATTGGCCAATACCTCACTTACTTCCTCACCGAACTGAACAATATTATTACCAGGAAGCATCTCCAACGATAGTAACAAAGCATTGTTTCCGTTATTTCGGATAAAGCCGGATGGTTTTTCATATCTTCTTTCAATGTGTGCAATATCTCCCAAACGAATTATATTTCCCTGAGGGTCACTATAAATAATTTGTTCCATAAGGCCTTGCTCAGACTCATAACGAGGAGGAAGATGAATTGGCATAACCAAATTACCATTATCCAAATTTCCTGAATAGTTTATGAACTCCTGAAATTTGAATGATCCAAGGATGGTACTTGGATTAACATTATACTCATTGATTTTATGTGGATCCACATATACATAGATTTTCTCCTGTTGTGTTCCGTAACGCCTAATCTTTGAAACAGATGGAATCCTTCGAATGTCTGCTTCTAGCCTTTTCAATACCTCTTCCAACTCACGATATGATTTTTCTTCAGAAGACATGGTAATCAATAGGGCTGCGGTATCTCCAAAATCATTATTTCCGATCAATGCAAGGACTCCGGAAGCCAGTTGCATTTTAAGTTCACCGAGTCCATGACGTAGTTTTGACCAGAATTCATCAGGGTTACTAACGTTATCGTTTAGTTCAACAAAAATTACCAGCTGCCCTTCAGATGATCTAGAATATGTTTCAGATTTCTTAACCTCTTCGTATCCAAAGATGTAGTTTTCAACAACCTTGGTTAACCTCTCTTCAACTTCCTCAGAAGAAGAACCGGGAAAAATTCCCACAATTACTCCCTGGCGAATTGTAAACTCAGGAAACTCTCTACGTGGCATATTCAACAGACCAAAAATTCCCAGTATCATCATCACAAGTACAAAAGCAATGATAATCTGTTTGTATTTCATTGCTGCCTCTATGAAGTTTATCTTTCTTTTCATCACTTATGGATTTTTTGATTAAACATTACCAGCTAACTTCTGTATTATTGGAGAGTTTATGATTTCCCTCTACAATTACCATATCACCCTCCTTTAAACCAAATGAAATGGAAATACTATCATCAACTATCCCATCAATTTGAATTGGCTTTCTTTCTACTTTTTTTGATATAGGGTTGACAATAAATACGGTTGGTGTAGATTGTGAATCATAGTTAACGGATTGTATTGGAACCAATATCACTGGCTCAGTTTCAGGTAGTAAAATTTCAACATCACAAACCATTCCTGGTTTCATGGAGAAGTTCGGGTTAGAAACACTAATCTTCACATCGTAAGTTCTAGAAAGTTTATTTGCCACAACTCCAACCTTTTCAACCTTACCAATATATTCCTTGTTGTTGAGAGCTGAAACTCGCACAACTGCATCCAGAGCATCATCAAAAAAGGTAATTTCATTTTCAGGAACAGAAATTTTTGCTCTTACTTTATCAATTTTCACAATAGTAAAAGGAGGATCCAGCTGTGTAGCTGCCATTCCTACCTCAATATTTCTGGCTCCAATAAATCCATCAGTAGGTGCACATAGCTCACAGTTCTCAAGATTTTTCCAGAACATATCACGATTTGCCTTAGCTTGTGAGACCTTACTATTAATTTCCACCCATTTGATCTCAGGAAGACTTCCTGCTTCATATACTTTCTTCAATCTACTACGAGCATCTATTGCCTGATTATATTGGGCAAGGGCGCCATTATAAGCACTTTTCATTCTCTCCTTGTCGGTTTCAGCGAGTAACTGTCCTTTAAACACGTAATCGCCTTCATCTACGTAAATAGCAGCTACTTTTTCTATGGACAAAAATGATAATGGAATTGATTTTGATGCTTCAATTGTACCACTGTAGCTAAGGGTTTTCTGTTTTATACTTCTCTTCACCTTAACTACCCTAACTTCTACAGCCTCTTTAATCTCAGTTTTGTTATTGTTTTCAACCTTCCCACAACTGATGATCATGGGAATTAATGCAATGGTTATTGCTATTATTTTTTTCATTTTTCTATTAATCATAATATAATACTTTATTAGTTTTTTGGTCGGTTATATAGTAAATAATAATCGTGCTTATCTCATATAAACACTTTCTGGTTGTTTAATTACATTTTGGGATTAATTGCTTATTTCTTGAGTCTACCCGACTATGTGAATACTCTTGGGATTAGTATATCGGTAATCTTACGTAGGTTTTCAATTTCAAATTCCCCATCTCTTTCCACAGAATACCTTACTAATCCGAGAAAAGCAACAACAATAACTTCAGAATACAATCCGATGTCTTCTTCCTTAACATTGGTGAATTCTCCCTTTTTTACTCCCTCTAGCAGCATGTTTTGAACATAATTAGTTTCAAACATGATTACATCGCTAAATCTATTCGTGTTTATAAACTCAGCTTGTATTTCTTGTTTAAGTATTCGATATAAATTAAGTTTATTTAATGCCTCCTTATGAAATGTTTCAAAATACATTTTAAGCTTGTCGTGAAGTGTTTTCTTTTGCTTAACATTTTTATCTACGAGTATACGCAGACCTAACATTTCCTTACTAAGAACATCATCAAAGACTTCTTCTTTACTTTTGTAATAATGATATAATGTGCTTTTTGCCTTACCACAGGCTGAGGCAATCTCATCCATTGTAGTTTTCTTCAAACCAAATTGCTTAAACAGCTTTTGTGCTGAATCTATTATTTCATTTTTTACTACCGAATCTTTTGATGCTTCCATTTCTTAAAACGTTTCGACTATTATCGTATTTTGGTCGGCAAATATATTACTTTTTAACACATGCCAATGGATTTCTGATAATAATTTTTAATACTGAATTCAATTCTTGTGCTTATGCTAATAATTAAAAATCTTTTCAAATTTAGCAAAAACATACTATGCAAAATTCTAAAACGGATATTACACAGTAATTGGTGTTATACTATCGACAAACTGGGTTATATGGCAGTTATCGTGGCTATGGCAAGCATGTGAACCATAAGCCATGGATATCAGCTGGCTTTAGTTATTCATTTATAACCTGTGCCCGTTTTGAAAACAACCCTATATCTTCCAGCATGTATTCTAAAATTGGTTGACATCTATTTTTGCATGCCGGGTAGAAAAAAGTGTGTTTCCTTTCCTTATTCTTAATATTATTTCCCCACCAAAACTCAGTTAAAGCGATCGGCTTTAATCGATGTCTAATGGCATATTGTAGTAATTTAGGAGCAGCACATTCACCTGCTGCTGATGGAGGGTTTCCAAGAGATGAGCTCTTAAAAATTTCCAGAAGATTTTTATTCTTTCCTGAGAGATTAAGAAAATTGTAATTCTCAAAAAGCCGTTGTTGCAAGGCAATCGATTTTTGCTTGCTTTTTTCTTTTAGTGAGATAATTTCAGATGTACTATTGGTATTTTTAATTTGACTTCCAATTTCACTCAACTCTGTCATGCCTTTATTAATGAAAAAATCACCAACAGAATCATCAAAGATGGAAGGAATAAATTTGTAGCATTTTGCATTTCCAGGTAATTTTCCTGAAGAGGTTCCTAAATAACAATAGGTATTATCTTCCTTTTGAACCACAAGAATTCCAAACATTTTTCCTTTTTGAATATGAAAATCATAGTTCAACTTTTTAAATTCTACGGCAATGAATTCCTGAAATTCCTTCGCCGCTACTCTTGCTATTTCAGGAACATAAAGTCCAAATGGGTTGTTGAGTTTTGAGGGGATATTGATACTGGATATATCCGTTTTAAAGTTAAATATAAGTTGATTATCCATTTAGTTATTTACTCCAAAGTTGTAAGTTGTAAATTCTGGTTGCTTCTTAATAACATCTCAATAATGGATTTAAAGCTGTTAGCTGTTGTTGTAAAATCAGTTACAACAACAGCTAAGTTACTATTAGTTCTCAAGAAATTTCTGAAGATTATCAATAACCTTCTTATTTACTTTTCTTGGATTTTGCTTTTTGAACGAACGAAGTTCATTTAACGCAACCTCACCATATTCATATAATCCAACCGGATTTTTGTCGTGGTCATAGCTACCTATACAATACTCAAGCTTTGATTTTATCTCTGTTTGCTTTTCGTTGTTGAGTTTAGTAAAAACCCCAACCGCTTCCTCACAAGCATTTCTGAATTTTTCTGTGTTTGACATAGTAATATAGTTTTTGTTTTAAATCATACAAATGGCAAAAATAAAACGGATTTGAAAAGAAAATAATTAATTGTGTGAAACCTAGGCTAAATAGCTACTAATAATGGATGTTGCAACTATGTGTAGAAAGTTAGTGCCATCGATTGCAAAGAGGAATCCCGATCAACTATCTACTAAATGCTTCTCCAATCCTAAAGGTAAGGCTCCAATCGTCACGTCCAACAGCCACATCAATACCAATATTGATTTTTTCTTTCTTAATTAGCATATATCTAATACCAACTCCTGCACCAGGCAGATAATGTGTTGTTAACATACTCATCATATCAGGAACTACAGCTGCAATTCCTGCAAAAGCAACAAATCCAAAACGGTTTTCAAATCTGTGCCTGTATTCAGCCTGATAGCTGTAAAGCTGTTTATTTCTGTATTTACCTTTGGAATATCCTCTTATATCATCACCTCTAATAACATTTTGACCTTGAAATGGCACTTCTCCTATGGAAGTTTTTGAATAATACCTTAATAACATCACCCTCTTTTCTGACTTGAAATTGAAGTAGAAGTTGTAAGAAAATTCTATGCTTATAAATGAACTATCGTTACCCATCCATTTTTGATAGAAACGATTATTCATATACACTTGTAAACCTTTGGTGGGATAATTTATATTATCACGATTATCGTAAAGAAAATTAATACCCCCATTGTTCATTATCTGTTTATCTACTAGTTTTTCTCCAGTTACTGGATCAGTGACATCGAATGTTGTATTGGCCTTTACCAATGCGCCCGATAGCCCTGCATAGAATTTTTTATAAACCTTACGCTTTGCATCCACAGAAAAAAGACTCATAAGAGTTGCATAATCAATATATTCTCCAGCCTGATCAAATTCATGGTACACCTGAAGATTAGCATTTCCAACTCCACCAATTAACTTCAGTCTCCATGTATCCTGCTTTAAATATAGTTGCTGAATAAAGGCGGCAAAATAAGAATTGTTGGTAGTATAAACTCCAATTAGGCTTGTGGATGATGATGGTGAAATGGTATCTTCTCGGTTAACTTTGTAGTATGTATTTAGCATCGCCCCTAGGCTAAACTCAGTTGTTAGGTTATAACCCAGCAGAGGTATTCCAGCAAATTTGACATTTTTATCTTCCTTTTCATTCTCTTGTGCTATTGTACTAAAAAAGAAAAATAATAGTAGTGTAGGCAATAAGCACCTTTTAATCATATTTATAATCTATTTATCAATTAAAGAAAGCCTCTTAGCAACTATATCCAAAGAAAATCCATGAATAATCATTGAACTTAAAACTATAACTACGGTAATATTAAAAATCAACTCTGAATTTGGCACTCCCATTGTCAGAGGAACTAAAGCAAATACTATTGGTGTAGCACCTTTAATCCCGATCCATGATACAAAAACCTGTTTACTAAAGGGCTGTTTAAATGGAAGATAACTGATCAAAACAGATATTGGCCGGGCAAATATGAATAGAAATAACGTTGGTAACCATGCTATTTTAAATGCATCAAAAAGTACTGCCGGAAATATTTGTAATCCAAGAATAACAAACATTGTAGCTTGTGCCAACCACGACAATGTGGAAAAGAAACTTTGACTTGATCCCTTATACTTAAATTCAGTATTCCCAACCATTAGTCCAAAAACAAAAGAAGCAACCAATATATTTCCATCAAGCATTTCAGCCCCTAAGGTTGTTACTAATAGCATGGCCAATAAGAAAATTGGCTTTAGACTTTCTTCCTTAAAATTAATCCTCTTAAAAATTTGCTTAAGAATGATTGAAGCAACATAGGCAATTCCTCCACCAACTAACAATTGTTGCAGAAAATATATAATATAATATGTGGCACCACCATCACCCTGGCTAGTAAGCATAATACAAAACATGAGAGTCATAATCATTGCTATCGGATCATTAGTTGCCGACTCAAATTCTAAAACTTTATCCGCATTGTATTTGAGTTTTAGCTTCTTTGTTTCCAAGATATTAAACGTAGCGGCAGCATCAGTAGAGGATACAATTGCACCCAATAAAAGACCTTCTATAAGGGTTAAGGGAGTTACAAAACTTACAAAGAACCCCATAAGTAAGGTAGTCAACAGTACTCCAAAGTTTGATATTACTAATCCTTCACCAAGAACTGGTTTAATTTTAGAAAATGGTGTTTGTAGACCTCCAGTGAAGATAATTATACTAAGTGCAAATTGACTAATAAAAGCTGTTTCTTCCGGATAGTTAAATGCTGGAAGAAAGTCGCCATTCCCAATGAATAAACCAGCCAGAATAAAAATTAATGCTGCCGGCACTCCATAAGTTTTCGCAGGATTATAAATCAATACAGCAAAAGCAATAAGAGCGCTTACAATTATTACTACTAAGTTAATTTCCATATTAATGGGGAAACGGTTTTTGCCCGTTATATTTTGCTAATGAATTTGACTAGAATCTAAATCCAAGTGTAAGAAAAAGTTGATATGGTTTGGATTGTATATCATTAATAAATAAGTCCGTAAATCCATAATTCAACCCTGCTTCAAGGAATAGAAAAGCAGCATCAACACCGATGCCACCCTGCCCAAACATCATGAAATTATTAATATTATCCTTTGTAACACCAATGTCGTTACTTCCAACTCCCAATGCAAATGTTGGAACAGCACTAACAAAAACACGTAGGCCTACCACTCGACTGGTGATTGATAACACGTTGATCCCTAGAGTTATTGGCACATCTACACTATTAACACTAAAAACCCCATCGAAAATGTTCTCTGGATTGGAAGCTTGTGATAAATCATTTAGATTGTATACAGGGTTACTATATCGTGCACCTACTTCCCAATAAAAAAATCTACCTCTTTTATATGAAGCTCCCAATAAAAAACCTGGTGCAAATACTGATTGGTATTGATCAGAATTAATACTTATTTCATTTACTAGCAATCCAGCACTCACCTTAAATTCATCTTTCCTTTTTCTATCCTTTTTTTCTTTTTTGGCTTTCTCTTCTTGCGGTGCATCCTGAACGTTATCAGTTTGTGCAATCATGCCACACGAGTAAATTAATATTACTAGACTAAGTATAATTCTTTTCATGATTCAGTATTTTAATACAAATATATGTATAAAAGAGTATTACAACTAACTAAAAATCTAATTGTTCATCAAGGGCAAATCAATCTAGCAATAGAAAAGCCGCATCCAAATAATCATAAACATCCTTTGGGTGATGGTTAATATACACCTTACTCCTGTGTTTACCCAATCTCACAACGACAGCATTTTTTTCCTTAATGGAGAAGATATATTGTCCCAAGATTCCTCTCATATATGGAATTTGATACCCCTTGTAGTTCACAATCCACCATTGGAATCCATAGAAATCAACAACATCGCCAGATTCTGAATCTACTAAATAGATTTTGGGTGAAGTAGCTTCTGTAATATATTCTTCAGATACAATTCGCTGACCATTCCACATTCCCTTATTTAGTACAAGCTGACCAAAACGAGCAAAGTCCTGCACGTTTGTATTAAAGCAACAATATGCTTTTTCGAGACCATCTTCACGATCAAGGTTCCATAAGGCATCGTGCTTTGCTCCTATCTTTTTCCATACTTTTTCAGATGCATAATTACTAATACGCTGCCCGGTTGCTGCTTCCACAACCATTGCCAGTACCTGAGTATTACCACTTAAATACTTAAACTCTTTGCCTGGTTGCTCAACAACATCAAGGTCGTTTATCAAACTAGCAATATCATCACCATAATACGCTTCTGCTGTTGGGGAAAAAGGAGTAGTATAGGTTTCCTGCCAGTTTAACCCGGAACTCATTGTTAAGACATTCCTTATGGTTAGGTCTTTTTTTGACCCCGATGAAAATGCAGGCAGATACTCTCCTACCTTTTGATCCAGACTTACTATCTTTCCTTCATCCAAAGCAATTCCAACAAGTAATGACACAACTGCTTTTCCCGCGCTAAATGAATTAGAAAGAGAATTTACATCATAACCATCCCAATATTCTTCATAGATAATTTCTTCATTCTGAATTAACAATCCGGCAATGGGATCATATTCCTCCATCACTTCTCTAATACTATCAGAAACAATTGCAGTTCGATATTTATCACTTATCTTCCATGGGTGATACTCACCGGCTTCAATAACCCGATTTGGGAACCATTCATAATCATCAATGGCTGGCCCCATATGATAAAGGGCTTTTTGTACATATCTGGGAAGAAACAAATAAACCACAACTAAAACTCCAAGTATTACACCAACTACTTTTATTGTTTTTTTCATTTTTTAATTTCTATTGATAACACAAATATATTGATAATAGTTTGTTTTTTATCTACATAAAATCAATAAGACCATCTTTAACAAGCTGTTTTACTATCTTTGAAAAAGTGTGGTAATTAATTATTTATCACGAACAGTTATCGTATCAAATCGTCTAATTAATGACTGAAAAATCAGGTTCTTCTTTTTTGTCTTCATTTTCAACAATATCGAAAGTGATTACTGCCCTTATTTCGCTGCCAATTATTGGTTTAGTTGTTTTGATAGTATACTTTAATTACAACAAAGAGAATATTACCAATAGCATTGTTAATCTGGTTAATACAAAAATTCAAGGTGAATTTAAGTTTAATAAAGTCCGTTTCAGTCCACTTGCTCAGTTTCCTCATATATCCATAAGTATAGATGATGTTTCTTATTATGATGAAATTCAAATTGGAAGCGACACCATAATGGATAAAATCTTAGATATCGAATCCGTTAGCTTGGCATTCAACATATTAAGCTTGTTAAGCGATAATATTAAGGTTTATGGGATTGAATTTGAAAATGGTAATATTGATTTAATAAGATATTCAGATAGCACAATGAATTTTATTGCTGCCCTTCAGAGCATGGATAAACAGCCTGAAGAAAATATTATGGAAAAAGATAGTTTAACTCAAAATTCCTCATTTATTAGACTATCGCTTGACTATATAGCACTGGAAAATATTGGTTTTAAATTCACTGATAAAGTAACTAAGAAGGATATACATTTTCACATCAATTCAGTCCACTCTAAATATGTTAGTACTGATGAAACCATAGATTTTCAGGTTGATTCTGATCTTCATCTTTATCATCTACCCTTGTATGATAATTTTGATATCACCAATAGTAATTTGTTGATTAATGCAGATATGAAATGGACTGTTCCCGACAGCATATTGCACATTGAAATGGCAAATATCGAAATTGATAAATCCAAATTCAAAAGCTCCGGGTTTATCAATCTTGGTAGTAGCAAATACCTGAGTCTAGACTTGTCATTGTTTGATAATGATTTAAGTGTTACAAATTTTATTCTTTCACAAAAGGGTATCGAGAACATAGATAAAGGAAGTGTTTATTTCGACGGAAAAATCACTCATAATTTCATCGATGAGATACCTGGAATTGATTGTAAATTTGGTTTTAATGATATAAGAATATCAGATCCATCAACCAAAAATTATATTGAAGACCTATTTCTGGAAGGATCTTTTAATACTGGTAATAAAAGAAAAATGTCGGATGCAATCCTAAGGATAGATACTCTATATGCTCAGCTACCCAATGGCAATATAAATGCTTCGCTGGATATTAAGAATTTTGTGCTCCCTGAATTCAATTCAAGTATAGATTTAGCAATAAATCTTAAAGGTTTTGATGAGTTATTTGGACAAACCTATTTCGTTAATCCTCAAGGAAATCTAGTACTAAATTTGAACCTCGCAGGATCAAAAACAAGTGATACAACTTGGGCAATTGATGACGGTAATCAATTATATATTATGATGGATAATATATCTTATGATATTCCGGACATTCTTGAATTGAAGAAACTCAACGGAACTATCTCAGGTTCAATTGATCTGATTGAACTTAAAAATCTTGATATAATTGCTGGAAATTCTGATTTCAATATTAACGGGGATATTTTGAGTATTATGAATCTGGTTATGGGAGGAGTTGAAACGCCAACCGCTAGGCTAAAGATTAAATCAAACAATTTTGATCTACCTGAATCCATGAGTTGGATTCCAACAGTAAGGGAAGATTTTAGGGATCAGTTTCCATACAGCATTATTAATATTGATGTAGAAGCTATTGCCACAATAACAAAAGAGTCCCTAATAAATTCTACAATCATGCCTGAGATGCATATTGATGTACCCTACTGTTTCGCTCAAGTTGATGAGTTTCTTCCACCCGTGAAAGTTTCCAATGGCTTCTTACATTTTGCTGAAGTTGGCTCCGGATACAGCATTGATATAAATGACTTTGATATTGAATTTGAAAAGGCTAGCTTATATGGTGGCTGCACATACTACTATAAAAGAGGTGAATATGATTCGCTGGATATCAAAGCAGATATTAGATCCTTTTACCCTAACTATATTCTGAACTATTATTCCAACGATTCAAACTCCATAATGGACTCGACTAATATTGTTGGTGATGTTAAACTACAAATGAACTTTTCAGGATTCGACACCATTAGAGAGAAAACATTTGCATCAATCGAACTTAAACAAATGGAGGTCATAAATCCCAATGATACCATTTTATGCGAAAACCTACATATAGATGTTGGTGAGGTTTATTATGATTCATATGCTACTTTTGGGCCATTATCTGTACTTTCTTCTGATATATTGATGAGCATTGATAACCTTACATCAACCAATATTGATCTTCAGGAAATAACAACTCATATCTTGGTTGAAGATGGAGAGTTTGATATTAACATCCTCAATAGTTCATCGCTATTACAGGCAGGAACAGGAAAATTGATTATTGCACCATTTGTTGAAATTCCATACTTCCAACTTAACTACTCATTGGATGTATTCAGATTTGAAGACTTATTTGAAAGACTAAATCAACCACCTGTTGTAAAGGGAAGCCTTGGTGTTTCTATTAATCTGGAAGGAAAAGGAAAAGGGTGGGAAAATCTATCAGAGTCACTAAATGGACAGCTTAATGTTGATGGGGAACAATTAAAGTTAATGGGGATAAATCTTGACAATGTTATTCGCAAATTAAATCGCACTCAGAATTTTAGTCTGATCGACATAGGCGCTATTGTGGTAGCTGGTCCCTTTGGATTATTGGTTACCAAAGGTGCGGATGTATCTTTCTTGCTGATTAACAATAGAAAAGATTCAACAGAGATTGTGAAACTAATCTCTGAATGGAAAATAGTTAGTGGAATAATGGAACTGGATGATGTTGCTTTTTCAACACCAAAGAATCGAGTTGCTGCTAAGGGAAAATATTCATTTCCCAGTGATTCCATTGCAATTGTTATTGCAGTGGTTGATGAAAAGGGCAAAATCGAGCTTCATCAAACAATTTCAGGAACCAGTAGTGAGTCGGATTTTGGTGAAATACGACCACTTAAAGCCTTGTTAAAGCCTGTGGGTAACCTGTTTGACGACATATTGTTTATTGAAGGTGAAACCTTCTATGACGGGAAAGTAAAGCCACCTGAAAAATAGGAAAGCAAGGTCAATTATCGAAAAAATAATAATTCAAAAAACATACAAATTTTGAAATCAAGTGATTAATATGTAACAAATTAGCGAAAAAAAGGATAATATGTGCTATCAGAAAATAAATGTATACCTTTGCACAAATCTCAGTTTTGAAAATTTGTGCTTAATTTACTAATTACCAATCCATATTAGTTCCTGCAGGCTCTCTTTTTAAATGTTATATTTTTCACATAACTCTACTGGTATTAATAAAACACACAATAACTAAAAGTAATAAAATGAATATTTATGTAGGTAACCTTAATTTTAAGGTTGATGAAAATGATTTAGAGCAACTTTTTTCAGAATATGGAGAAGTAAGTTCTTGTAGAATTATTGTTGATAAATTTAACGGTAGAAGTAAAGGATTTGGATTTATCACAATGGACAATGATGATGAAGCAAATGCAGCAATTAATGATCTAGCTGGAACCAATTTCAAAGATCGCGAAATGGTTGTAAATGAAGCTAAACCAAGAAAAGAATATTAATACATTATAGCAATGGCAAAAGGAAGAGTAAAATGGTACAATGATGTTAAAGGTTTTGGCTTTATTGTAGCAGAATCTGGTGAAGAAGTATTCGTACATCGCACTAGTTTAGACAGTCCGTTTAGCGGTCTTGAAGATAATGAAGAGGTTGTTTTTGATTTGAAGAAGGGTGAGAAAGGCCTTGTTGCACAAAATGTAAAAACAGTTTAATAATAAAGAATATCAAGTAGTAAATTCACACTTACAAATAACCAAAAAGAATAGATAATACATGGGTAGATCACAGGAATCATTCCACAAAAAAGACGTAAGAAGTAAAAAGGAGAAGAAAAGAAAAGAGAAGGAGAAGAAAAAATTAGCCAGGAAAGATGTCGAGAAAAAAAGTAGTCTGGACGACATGATTGCATATGTGGATGAAAATGGTATGCTTGTATCTGAGCCACCTGATCCAACAAAAAAGAAGAAAATTAAAGCTGAAGATGTTATGCTTGGTGTGCCCAACAGAGAGGCAGATGGCGACTACGATCCTGTACGTAAAGGAGTTGTAAGCTTTTTTAATGATTCAAAAGGATTTGGCTTTATTAAAGACATGGAAACAAAAGAAAGTGTTTTTGTTCATGTAAATAATGTTATTGAAGGAGAGTTAAAAGAAAACAACCTTGTTACTTATGAGGTTGAACAAGGGCTAAAAGGGCCAACAGCTGTTAGGGTAAAATTATTCAAATAGACGATTTTAGTTCAATTTAGAAATCGTTAAACAAATCCAACTGTGCATTCATAGTTGGATTTTCCATTTTAAGTAGTTTTGATTTAGCATGAATTCCACCAGCATAACCTACTAATTTACCATTACTTCCTATTATCCTATGACAAGGCACTAATATTGAAAGGGCATTTGCTCCATTTGCAGATGCTACTGCTCGAATAGCCTTCTCATTACCAATCTTTTTCGATAAACCCATATATGTATCGGTTTCACCATATGGTATTTTCAAAAGTTCTTCCCATACCAATCGTTGAAAATCAGAACCAACAAGCATTAATGGGATATTAAACTCCTTGCGTTCTCCTTCGAAATACTGGGTTAACTGATTGATGGTTTCAACTATTATGGGAGTTGTATTTTCAATGAACCCGACACCTAAAAATGACTGGATTCTTCTATCAATTGTTGGCCTCATTTTTCGATATAACCAATCACACATACAAAGGCGGTCATCATAATCACCCAATATCAATTCGCCATAGGGACTCTTCCAATGGCTAAAATTTATGTCGCTTTGCATTATCTAGTTTTTAAGTCTTGCCTTAAGATAAACCGGGTTGTGATCACTATTTTCAAACATAAGATCTATAACCTCAACATCTAACAACTCAATATTTGGTGACAGTAAATAATAATCCAAGCAAGTTGTGTTATTTTCACCAACAACCATCGGTTTATCATTGCTCCTGTTTGTAGGTGCGCTGTTATCATAAGCCCAAATCCAGCCAGAAGGCATAAAACCAGTATTCATTTTAACTATTGATGGTTTAAACTTATGACCATTATAATTTCCTAAAGGCATATAACCCGGAGGATTCTGATTCCAATCACCACCAGTTATTACATAGTTGCCTTTACCATATTCTTCAAGCATTGTTTCTTTAATAATCTGTAATTCCTCAATCCTAAGAATACTGTCGTAAACATATGCTGAATTATGGGTATTGATTACCACAAGATCCTTACCATTTTCAAGAGGGTATCTGTTAAGTAAAAAGCATCTGTCAAGCAAAAACAATTTATTTGGCCATGATGCAATTAAGGGATATGCATGACGCACCGCTTCATCCGGTGCAAACACAGAAAATGTCATTAATCCGGCTTCCACATATCCCATTGGATCGGACACAGGTATTGGCACAAATTGACACATATAATTGTGAGCAAAAACACCATAGCTGCCATTTTTGGCTTCAACAACTTTGTCTACCTGATTTACATAATAACTTCTTTTGGCATCCACGTCAACTTCCTGAAGTAACCAAAAATCAACAGTATCATTTGTTACTATAAAATCCAGTACTCCCGAAAGATATTTCTCAGATAATTCTTGGCTGGGGCGAACACCTGTTCCTCCATCATAGAAAAAATCCATCTCTTTTCCCAAACCAGCATAACCAACATTCCAATTTATTAGTGAAAATGTATCCTTTTTAAGATTTTGAACGTTATGAGTGCCTTTTTCTACAATAACTTCAATATTATCAGGTTTATAATCAGTAAAGGTTATGTATGCTATAAAGCCTGCAAATATTAATACGCTAAAAAGCAATATCCAGGCAATGGTTTTAAATAATATCTTAATAAAGTGGATCATGCGAAAATTTTT
>CALCGQ010000181.1 GCA_937901015.1 uncultured Bacteroidota bacterium
TAGTAAAAGGTTAACATATTCACTATTGGCTCCAATTCCACCCCATGCCGGAATAGCATCTATAGTTATAGGAAGAGGTACTCCATCATTGGTAGTCATAACATCTATCTGAGGATTGTTAGAAAGTATTATTGGAAACATCCCTTCTCCTATGGCTTCCATAACCATTGTAGTCGCCACACCTTCAACTCCAACTGAAAACACTGGATTTGGATGTAAAAGATGTATAAAATTATTTCCTTGAGCCGACAGGGCAAAATGATTAATCACTCGCAGGTCTAATAAATCATTTAACCCATATTCAAATGTTCTTGCCCAAAAATCAGCAACATACAAACCGCAGGTTATTCCACGAATTGGGTGATCTTCTTCCGCCAGATCAAACAAAGCAACATTCCACTCTGTTAATGACAAGCCAATTTCATTAGGTATTCCCCAATCAATTTCTCGTTGATTCCAAAGGTCTTCGAAATTAACCAAGGCTTCAACTTTACTTTGGGAAACAAATGCAGCATCTGAAAAAAATCCATTCTCAACTGCTGGTATTGTTAAACCGCTTGCATAAGGATGCTTTATCATAAAATTAGGTGGGCTTGCAGCAAAATCTTGTTGAAAAAGACTATTACTTGCTTGTATATCTTCTGGCTTTACACTATAGCCTATTTCAATGGATCCATCAGCTGTTTTCATAGCATTTCTATAAGCAAAAGCACCATCATGTCCAATACTGTTGTATTCAATTAAAATAAAATCATCAATACTTAGCCCGCCAATTGGATTTAGAGTCACTTCAGTTGCTGTCCAAGAAAATTCACTAGATGATAAAAGGTTCGTAGGATTTGAAATCG
Organism: uncultured Bacteroidota bacterium; assembly: GCA_937901015.1. Classification (GTDB taxonomy): domain Bacteria; phylum Bacteroidota; class Bacteroidia; order Bacteroidales; family F082. Next base: position 849 of record CALCGQ010000181.1, read on the forward strand.
CATCATACAAATCTTGCTGACTTGCAGTTGCTGCCCAAACATCATCAAAGCTTGGTGTTCTATACACTCGAACGGCATTAGCATCAACGATATCCATGGAAGGGAATTTAACTGCAACAACATCTGTAACTAAAGCCGTTGAATAAAATTTTGTATGCCCTAAAATTGCTGTTCTGTTATCTAGACCACCTATCGCTTCTACCCAGCCTTCTCTAAAAAATTCGCCCCCATAATAATATAAATTATCAGCTTCGTCTTTTGTCATTGGTTTGTCAGCAACACCTGTTTGAAAATGAATGTTATCCTGAAAACCTAACCATGACCATCCAAAAGACCAAGCGTCTGTAGATTCATTTCCTATTTCCCAATACTTCACATTTATGGGATTTGGACTGTTTAATAAACTTTGGCGCAAACCTGCATAATAGGAGTCTGTACTATTACATAAACTGACAAGTTCAGCAGCATCAGCAGCAGATCCATTTCCAAAATTTACAACAATTTGGAGTGCTACATTAAAGGTATCTAAAAACGGAAGTACATTTTTAAGATTAAGTTTCCCTGTTTCACTCAAATGATCCATCCAAACATAATTATTTGAAGTGTTTCCTCCTGGCCATCGTATAATACCTGGATTCATTTTTGAAAAAGCATCAGTAAACTCTGTAGTTTGATAATCAGAAACGTTGGTCCTACTCCCGTGATTATATCCTTTCCATCCCAAAGGAATACTTTCAATTGCGGGGTTTTCAGGAAGTACAATATTGATTGATTGCCCGTAAGACAATAATGTGAACAGGAGTAAAAGACAGCTAAGTGTAAATAGTCGAATCATGATATTTTATTTTATTTGACTTTGTTGTGTTGCAATGGTTTAATTTAATACAAAATAGTCATAATGAATGGCAACGTTTTGTATATGAAAAGTAAGCGATTTCGAAGCACAAAACTTTCAACTTACAAGGAAGTTCAAACTGGCTACAAACCTTGATGATACTACATTCTCGCTTATTTTTTATATACATCTTAAGTTTACATTTTATAAATTTATAGTATAAATCAGAAAGAACAAAAGAGAGAATTAAGGTTAATATATACGGTGAAGCTTTTGACTTCGACAACATTGATAATCCTCTCTCTTTTACTACTTAGATTTCGTTCAGTTCTGTGAGACCTAGATCTCGATTTTAAGTTGTTGAAACGTCAGTAGCTCGTTCTTTCATAAATTATTTTTCTTATGAGTAAATATACAGAAATTTATGGAGTTGACATTAGTAAAGATGTGTTTGATGTTTACAGTATTTCGAAAGGTCACCTTCAATATGGGAATGATGCAAAAGGTTTTAAATCATTTAAAAGTAGTATTCCAAAGGGGGCATTGGTTGTAATGGAAGCTACGGGTTATTATCATTACAGGTTAGCACAATACTTATACAAACAAAAAGTGTTGGTATCGGTTGTAAACCCATTATCGGTAAAGCGTTTTATTCAGATGAGATTAGCTAAAGTAAAGACAGATAAAAGTGATGCCAAGGCTATTTGTGAATATGGTAAAATGAATGAAGTCCCATTGTATACAGCATTAACCGATGTTCAAAGTGAGTGCTTACAACTGTTTCGATTGTTAGATAACTATCTAAAGAAACGTACAGCAACCAAGAATAAGTTACATGGAGAAGAAGTATTGGGCATTCCATCTAAGTTTGTATTTCGTTCTTTAAAGCGAGATTTAAAACATCTAAACAAGGAAGTCAAAGAGATTGAGAATCGATTATTAGAATTGGTTAAACAAGATCAGCAACAGCAATTAACATTATTAAAAAGTATTCCAGGTATGGGTGTAAAAACTGCTTTATTTCTAATTGTTGTTACCGATGGATTTTCAAAGTTTGAAAAGGCATCACAATTATGTAGTTATGTTGGTATTACCCCAACAATAAGAGAATCTGGCAGTAGTGTTCGAGGGCGGAGTAGGATTAGCAAGGTTGGTAATAAGAAGTTGAGAAATCTATTGTTTCTATGTGCTTTTTCTGCTTGTAAACACAACAAAGCATGCCGAGAAATCTATGAGAGAATTGTAAACAAAGGAAAGAGTAAGAAATTAGCATTAATTGCAGTTGCAAATAAATTATTAAAACAAGCATTTGCTATTGCAAAATCAGGGATTCCTTATGATGAGAATTTTGTTTCTGTCTTAAAGTAAATTAATCTTAAATAGTAATAAAATAGCCTATTGAAATACAGAATATACTTTAATAGGCCTAGAATTATAATACCAAAAAATAATGAAGA
>CALCGQ010000182.1 GCA_937901015.1 uncultured Bacteroidota bacterium
ATGAATGATGATAATGAAGAAGCTTTAGAAAAAGCTAATTATAATACTAGACTTTTTATGGCTAACATACACAACGATACTAAGGAGTTAGTAGTTCATGGAAGGTTTGAAAACCAGAAAGATGGTGTATTAATATTAAATGTTCCTAATGCCGAAACTGCGGATGCGGTAATGAAAAGAAATCCAGCAGTAACAAGTGGAGTACTCACATATGACATAAAAACTCTTTGGATAGCAAAAGGAACTTTTTGTGAATAATATACCCTCTTATTTTATCATTGGCTTCAACCAATCCAGAAGCTCCTGCACAAGTTCGTTATAGTTATAATATTTCTCGGCTCTGGCGCGACAAGATACTGCCATCTGACGACGTAAACCTGAATTTTGAAGTAGGTGATTAATCTTTTCTCCAAGCTTTTTAGGATCTCGTAATGTTAGGATTCCTTCTGTAGGCGTTACTATTGAGCCAACTCCACCACCATCATATGCAACACATGGTGTACCTCCAGCAAGTGCTTCGGCATAAATAATACCAAAATGCTCTTTCTTCTCGGGAGCAGCAACCAGTAAAGTGGCCGCATTTATTAACTTGGCTTTATCTTCCGATGAAACAAATCCAAGAAACTTACCTTTATTTCCTAGTTTTTCTTCAAGCTCCTCTTTCAACTCCCCTGCGCCAATAAAAACTGTAAGAGCATGTTCAGAATACTCACTGGCTGCATCAACTACATTCTGGGGACCTTTAGATTTTGTTAAAGCTCCAGGGCATATGACATACGTTTCGGGAAGGTCGTATTTTTCTTTTATTCCCACAGTATTTTCCGGGGTAAAATCAACAAGATCCACACCACATGGAAGTATCAGGAATTTATCATCTTCAATATCAATTATTGGCTTCACAAGCTCATCTCGAACATATTCTGTAGTTACCATAATTCCTTCAGCTTCCAAAATTGCTGTCTTGATCATAGCCCAATTTTCATCATCCCAGAGGTTCTCATGCCGCGGTTCAATGCCTGTTCCATGAACAAATACCACATAAGGTTTATTAAATTCCTTAGCAATATTATGAACCGCCACAGATGACAAGTTTGCATGATGTGCTATAAATATATCTACATCTTTAGCAATTTCCCTTAAAGCTGATTCATAATCCACAAGGTATGTCATCATCTCCTCATGATTCATCCTGGCAACCTGAAGTTGTTCTTTTCCAGCAGATGGCAAATACTCATGTACTGGCATTATATTAGTGTGCAATGCAATATTAATATTCTCGGCACCATCGATTTCATTATTATTACCGGGATACAAAAAATAAACTTTATGACCCATTTTTATCAAATGACGCACATGTTCTCGTGCTACTTCACCACTACCTCTTCCTTGGTTTAAGAGTAATATTGCTATATTCATAATTAGCTACTATTAGTTTTAGTTTGTAAAAATATGAATTTAGTTGGTATTTAGAATGATTAAAAATTCCATTTTTACTATACTTGCAAGAATTTCAGAACTTAAGGTAAATGTTAAAAATATAGCATGTTAAAAAAACTAGTCCCAATTATCCTCCTCTCTATTATTTCAGTGTTTGTGGTTGCACAAAATAACAATCATTCCGACACTCTTTTTGTAATGGAAGAAGGCATTGCAATAGAATCAGAAATTCCTAACAGTGAATTAACTGGCAGTCAAAAAATCGATAAAGTATTTGCACCCATAGTTGAAGGATTAGGAGTCGTACTGTTTTGGGATCCGTTTGAAGCACTTGGACTTCATGACCCAGTATTATACGACGAAAATGGAAATGCACTCAAAAATACAGATGGTACCGAGAAGAAATCTAATATACCTTTTGTGGTTATTTGGTTAATTCTAGGAGCTACAGCATTCACATTTGCCTTAAGGTTCATAGGCTTCCGAGGTTTCAAACATGCGATTCAACTTGTTAGGGGTGTATATGATGACCCAGGCCATAAAGGCGAAGTATCACACTTTCAAGCTCTTACAACTGCTCTATCAGCAACAGTTGGATTGGGTAATATAGCAGGTGTGGCAATTGCAATTTCCATTGGAGGTCCTGGTGCTACTTTTTGGATGATAGTTGCAGGATTACTCGGTATGTCATCGAAATTTATGGAATGTACCTTAGGTGTTAAATATCGTAAGATTGATAAGTATGGTGTTGTTTCTGGTGGCCCAATGTACTACTTAAGGGATGGACTAAAGAAGAAGAATATGAAGTGGTTGGGAATTATCTTATCAATCATATTTGCAATCCTTGTTATTGGAGGTTCCTTAGGTGGAGGTAACATGTTTCAAGCAAATCAGGCATTTTCACAATTAACATATTTGGTTCCCAGTATTGAAAATCACGGAATGTGGTTTGGAATTATACTTGCTATTCTAGTTGGTTTTGTAATTATTGGTGGTATAAAAAGTATCGCTAAAGTAACAGATAAGATTGTGCCTTTTATGGCAGCAATATATGTACTTACCGCTCTGGTAATTATCATTATGAATATCCAACATACTGGTGAAGCCTTTGGATTAATCATTGATGGTGCTTTTGGAGCAGATGCCCTTAAAGGTGGAATTATAGGGGTATTAATAGTTGGATTCCAAAGAGCGGCATTCTCCAATGAGGCTGGTGTAGGATCCGCTGCAATAGCTCATTCTGCGGTAAAAACCGACAAACCTATTACAGAAGGATTTGTAGCTCTTCTAGAACCATTTGTTGATACTGTGGTAATTTGTACAATGACTGCTTTGGTACTTATTTATACAGGTACTTATGAAAATCCAATGGGTTATGAAGGTGCACAATTAACATCTCTTGCCTTTGGAAAGGTCTTTTCTTGGTTCCCATATATCTTGTTAATTGCCATTTTCCTATTTGCATTTTCAACAATGATATCATGGTCTTATTATGGGCTTAAAGGATTTGATTATTTATTTGGTGATATATTCAAGAAAGTATTTAAAAACACAGAAGTTGTTAAATATACATACTTTGTAATATTCCTATTTTTTATCGTAGTTGGTTCATCCTCTAACTTAGGGTCAGTAATTGATTTTTCAGATATGATGATTCTAGCCATGGCGTTCCCAAACATCATTGGATTATATATATTAGCTCCCGAAATTATTCGTGACCTTAACGATTATTGGGGAAAGTTAAAATCTGGTGAAATCAAAAGATTTAAATAATGTTGGCCAAGCTAAATAGCTGGCTAAGGGCATTTTTTACATTAAATAAAAGTGAACAAAGAGGTATTATAGTACTGGTTATTCTTATTGTTCTCGTTGGTCTTTTGAATCTACTGCTCACAGTATTAATTCCGGAATCTAAACCAGATTTTTCTATACATCAAAAAAAAATTGATGACTTTCTAAACGAACAGAAGCGACTTTCTGACTCGGTTGAAAATAACAAGGTTAATTCGGATGACATTGATCATGAAGCGGCAGTTAATAAACTAGCTCCCTTTATATTTAACCCAAACAAATTGCCAGTTGAGGAATGGGAGAAAATGGGGTTCACAATGGATCAGATTAGAACCATAAAAAATTATGAAGAAAAAGGTGGTAGTTTCAAAAGAAAAGAAGACCTAAAAAAAATATATACAATTTCAGATCAGGAGTACAGAATAATTGAGCCATTTATTGTTATACCCGTCAGCAAAAATACAAGTACACGAAAGCAGGTAGAACTAAATTCCACCAATGCCACTGAACTTATAAACTCGTTGTTGTTATCATCAAAATTAGCAGAAAGAACCATCAAATTCCGTAACCTACTTGGCGGATTTTATAAAAAAGAACAACTGAGAGAGGTTTACGGGATCTCAAATGATATATATGAAGATGTAAAAGATTATCTAACAATTGACCCTGATCTTATTAAAAAGCTAAACATCAACGAAATAGAATTTAAGGGATTGATGGCACATCCATATTTTGATTACCAACTCGCAAAATCCATCTTTGATGTAAGAAACCAGATAGGGAAATTTGATCAGCTCGATCAACTTAAGCACATTGATGGCATATCAGATTCAACCTATGCCAAGGTATCCTATTATTTGTATATTCGGCCCGAAAAAACAAAATAGGTTATTATGAATAGGATTTCGGGCACCTTAAAAAAATTCCCACGTACTTTCTGGATTGCAAATACCATAGAACTTGTGGAAAGGTGGGCATGGTATGGATTATTTATGCTTTTTGCAAACTACCTAACTGGCTCAAGTGATGTTGGAGGACTCGAATTCACACAATCCCAAAAAGGCCAAATAATGGGAATCGGAACGGGAATACTTTACTTTCTTCCCATTATAACCGGAGCAATCGCTGATAAATATGGATATAAACGTGTGCTTGCAATTTCTTTTTTAATCTATACATCTGCGTTTATTGCTTTTCCATACTTCAACACTTTCACAGGAGTATTTGCAATGTATTTGTATTTAGCTGTAGGCGCTGCATTATTTAAACCAGTAATCTCAGCCACAATAGCAAAAACTACTGATAGTAGCACCTCATCAATAGGGTTTGGTATATTTTACATGATGGTAAATATTGGAGCCTTTTTCGGCCCCATGGTTACACTTCTATACAAAAGCAACTACCACTTGGTATTTCAAATATCAGCTGGAATTATAGCACTAAACTTCATTCTTCTTCTATTCTACAAAGAGCCTGACCGCAAGGTTACTGAAGAATCACTATCTTCAGCATTGAGCAGAATATTTAAGAATATATGGACTGTATTATTGGACTTTCGGTTTGTAATTTTCCTACTTATTGTAGCCGGTTTTTGGAGTATGTACTACCAACTATTTTTCACACTACCTGTGTTTATTAGTCAATGGGTCGACACTTCTTCAATATATTCATTCTTCAGTACATATTTCCCATTTATAGCGCAAAATTATGGACACAATGGTGTTATGGAATCTGAGTTTATAACTAATCTGGATGCAATGTTTATTATTATTTTCCAAGTTATAGTGTCAGCCATCGTAATGAAAAGAAGCCCCTTAAATGCAATGCTAACTGGTTTTATAATAGCATCCATTGGAATGGCACTTACCTTAATAACACAAAATGCCATTTATACGCTTTTAGCAATATTTGTTTTTGCAGTGGGTGAAATGGCAGCATCGCCAAAAATTACGGAGTACATTGGTAGTATAGCTCCAACTGAGAAAAAAGCTCTTTATATGGGCTATTCATTTTTACCAGTTTTTGTGGGAAGTATTCTTGCAGGATATGTCTCGGGAGATGTTTATCAGAACCTATCGGACAAACATAGCTTACTTGTTAAAGACTTGGCAAACAGAGGAATTAGTATTCCAACTGATCTATCACACAATGAATTCTTTGATAAAGCTGCATCCACACTAAACATGAGTAATAAGGAACTTACAGATTATTTATGGGTCACATATAATCCATCAAATATTTGGGTTGTTATACTTGGAATAGGATTGTTTTCAGCCCTTTGCTTATACTTTTATAATCGCTTTTTAATCAAAAATAATACTGTTTTATAGAATTATTCTTAATAATTCACAAAAAATAAACGGACAGGTTTGTATAAATAGGAAAGTTAACTAACTTTGTCCGTTAACAATTGATTTTATTCACTAACTAACTATTAATATGAAAAATTTCTTACGTTTTTTAACTTTATTTGTTGTGACTGTTTTTGCATTTAGCTCATTAGTAGCGCAAAACACAGTAATGACTAAATCCCAAACTTTGGGTTTAAAAACTTCAACTCCGGTAAATGTTGTTGCAGATCAAGCAGAAGCTACTGCGGTTAGAACGGTATTTCTAGAAGAAGGGTTTGATGTAGATGGTGATTTCCCTCCAACAGGTTGGTCACAAATTACAACAAATGCTACAACTTGGATTCAAACTAACCCAACTACTAACAACTTCAACGAAATTGATCCTAATAGCTTATTTTCAGCTATGGTTCCTTACATCGCTGAAGATCAAGATGAGTGGTTAATTACTCCGGTTATTACTGCTCCAAATGAATTTCCTCTATCTCTGGATTTTTATGCAGGTGTTAGTGGTCCTTGGTTAAACCCAGGAGCTACTTTAATTTGCCACATTTCAACTGATGGTGGTACTACATGGACAGAGCTTTGGGATGCTATTGATTATGTTGATCCTGCTGCTGATTGGGCATGGTACTTTATTTCACTAGACATTAGCGACTACGCTATGGATGATTTTCAAGTTGCTTGGCAATATGTTGGTAACGACGGAGACTTAATTGGTCTTGACGGAGTTTCAATTGAAGCTGGCTTTGAATATCTTTATGAAGATGATTTTGAAAGCTTTACAGTAGGTACATACCTAGCTGAAACAGATCAAACAGGATTTTGGACTACATGGTCAAACGACCCAGGTTCAGCTGAAGATGCTCTTATCACAGATGCTCAATCATCAAGTCCTACCAATTCAGTTATCGTAGAAGGTATTACTGACCTTGTACTTAAATTAGGTAACAAAACATCAGGTTCTTACATGTTCAATGTTGAATATTTCATTCCAACAAACTTTGGTGGTTATATTAACCTTCAACACTTTGAAGCTCCAGGTAATGAGTGGGCTGTTGAAGTATATTTTGGTGCTGCTGATGGTAATGAAAATGGATATATGTTTGCTGGTGACCCTGCAGAGATTCCATTTACATTCCCACATAATGAGTGGTTCCCAATTTCATTTATGATTGATCTTGATGACGACCTCGCAGCTGCATATATTGATGGCGAGATGATCGCTGAATGGCAGTTTAGCCTTCAGGCTCAAGGTGACCCAGGTACACTTCAATTAGGTGGTGTAAATCTATATGCTGGTGCTCCAACTGGTGACTCACCAATGTACTATTTCGACAATGTTGAATATATCGTTCTTGATCCAGGTATCTCTAATGCAATTATTGATGTTGACCCAACTTCTATATTTACAACTCTTGAAGAAGGTGCATCAACAATGGAGATGTTTACAATTGCTAACTTAGGTCAAGAAGATCTAGAATTCGAAATTGTAACTATTTATCCTCAACCAGGAAAAGCTCTTAATCATGAGCCAGCAGGTGCTCATACTCCTAAAGTATTAAATCAAGAATTAACTCTAGGACCAATATTTACACCTTTAAACGACGCTCCTTCAACACGTGATGTATTATTACATTATGACACTGATAACGTAGGTGGTGCTATTGGTACATCTACCGATTATGAGTGGAGAGTTGCTGCAATGTTCCCAGCCGATATGCTTCAGCCATACATTGGAATGGAAATTAATGAAATTCATGTTTTCATCAATGATCCTGGCATTTCTTACAAAGCTCAGATTTATGGTATGGGATCATATAACACTCCTGGACCTGGCGATTTATTATTAGAGCAAGATTTTAGTGCTAACCCAACAAGTTGGAATGTAATTACTCTTGATACTCCTCTAAAAATTGACGGACAAAATCTATGGGTAGGTTACTGGCTATCAGCAAATGCTGACACTTTTGTACCTGGTACTGATGAAGGTCCTTCAAATCCAAATGGTGACTGGATGTCTTCTGGCCCAGGTTGGAGCCATCTTTCAGATAATCCTGACTTGAATTACAACTGGAATATTCGTGCAAATCTAACTGGTGATCCTATCACACAGTGGTTATCAGCAGATCCTACTTCAGGAATGCTTGTACAAGACGAAGCAATGGATATTGATGTAACTATTGATGCTGGTGGTTTAGTTTCTGATTCATATACAGGAAAATTCCTTATCAGAAATAATGACCCAATGAATGAAGAAGCTTCTGTTTCTGTAACTCTTGGAGTTATTGTTGGTGTTGGTGAAAACGGTGAAAACGAATTTGTAGCTGTATATCCAAATCCTGCAAGCACTATGCTAAATATTAATTCAAATGGTGACGTAACAAACGTTACTCTTATGAATACTATTGGCCAAGTTGTATATAGCAACACATCTGACAAT
>CALCGQ010000183.1 GCA_937901015.1 uncultured Bacteroidota bacterium
AAAGTCTAGTATTATAATTAGCTTTTTCTAAAGCTTCTTCATTATCATCATTCATTATGATCCGAACAATCTGATAGTTAACCATTTCATAAGGTTCTTTTGCTCCGCATAGATTTCCGTTGTATATGCTAAATGGGAATACTTCAATAATAAAACGATTTGCTGCTATGGCAGGATCTGTTTCTAAATATTGATTTGCCTGATCATAACTATCAGCCCTTAGAATAAACATTCCACCTCCGCCATCAAAGGGTCCAGCGGCAATAAGTTTTCCTTCTTTGGCAAGCTTATCAATGTTATCCATATGCGCTGCCTGCAATTCTTCAGCTTTTGTGTCACTTATCTTTTCTTTATCAGGATTTGAGTTCAGAAAAACAAAAAACAAGTCTCTGTTATTTTGCGACATCAAATTATTTGATATTGTCAAGACAATTGTAAATAGCAATACAACTTTAAGATATTTGTTCATAATATTGATTTTGATCGGGCGGTAAATGTACAAATATTTTTATTTGGTATTTTTCCTTAACCAAAAAACAGGTAAGATGAAAAGTAACATAATACTTACTAATGCTACACTTGCCCCAGGGCTGTAAGTATCAGCAAAAAAGCCTAATATAGGTGCAAGAATAACTGCCATGAGTGATTTAGCCTGCGATGTTAAGGATAGTGTTGTTGCCATAGCTCTATCTTCCGACAAGTCTGCAACAAGGCCAATCCCTATGGGTTTTCGTAGGTTTTCAATTAATACAATTCCAACAAAACCTATAATAGCCCAAATATAGTTGATTGTAATGAAGCTGAGTCCAATTGCTAATCCAATTATGAGTCCAATTATGAGTGTAAAATTCATTGGTTTATGTGGATTACTAAACTTATTAGTAAATCTTCCTGAATTTTTTGATGCTGTTGCAGAGATGATATAAATTACGGAATAAATTACTCCAACTATAATTGCAATTTTCTTTTCATCACCGAGGTAGGCAAGTACCGGTAAGCTCAGAGCAAAGTACTTGATGACGGGTTGCACATAATCTTTTACAACCCTGTAATAACCAGTATATAGAGATAGGTTTGTTAGTACCTTAATGAACTGAAGTTTTTTAACGGTAAATATAGCTGCCTGAATAACCGAAGTAAATCTTGATTTTATACTTATATCTGATATCTTTTTAATTTCTCCTTCAAGGTATTTTGGGTATGTGTATATCAAAATCATATTTATCACATAAGGGATAACCGATGCTATGAATATTATATTGTAATCACCTGAAATATAGACAAATGTGGCTGCTATGATTGCGGAAACCGCTGAGCCACTTTGCGACCATGACCTAGTTCGTCCATAGTAATCAATTTTGTAGTCACTCCATTTGTTTACTTTTAAATATTGAAAAATCATTGCTTTGTGAACACCTGTTCTGAAAGCATCAGCAAAGGCAAAAGCTATCATGGCTACAAGTATTGAAATATAGTTGGATGAAAAGTGGAATAATACAAATGAAGCAATGTATGTGATGAATGAAAGTATAAGAGTTCGCCTCCTACCCAATGCATCTGAAATAACTCCACTGGGAATCTCCATTATCATTATTATAAATTCCCTTACCGAATAAAGAATTCCAATCTCAAGAAAATTTATCTCTTTACTCAATAGATAAAGTATCAAAAATGGATCAAAAAACCTAAGGTTTTTGAAGAAGCCATATAAACAAAACTTATAGTACTGAAGATCTTTTTTGTACATAGTAATGTAAGATGCGAAGTTTCAAAATTAGATTATTTCCCTTTTCAATTTGTATGCAAAATTTGTGTCGTTGAAACTGGCAAGTAAAAGTATTATATTTACATCTCTAATAAATAAGCTATGACACTTTCTAAAAAACACAAGAAATTAACAATTATCCTCTCGGCAATTATTATTTCAATGGTTGTGTTAATCTTTATTTTACAATTGATTGTCAGCTCCATAGTTACAAATAAGATTGAAAATGCTCTTGCAGATAGGGATGAGGAGCTCTATAAGGTTGAGGTTGGGACCACCAAAATGAATCTATTTACAATGACATTAATCCTAAAGGATATTAATATTACACCTGATAGTGCTTATTTATCAAAACTCCTTACCAGTGAAACAAAGCATGAAAATATATTTAAGGTAAGTATCCCAATGCTGAGAATTAGAAATATTGGTATAATTGGATTAATCAAAGATAAGTTCATTGATGTGGGAGATTTCGTGCTTAAAAAAGCAAAGGTTGAAGTTTATACTGATGGTAGGCCTAGTCCTAAGAAAGTAGAGAAAAAGCAAGTTCACAAAGGTTTATTCAATTTAGACAGTATTCCATTACCGGGTATCGGAGGTGGTTTGATTCATAAGATCACAATAGCAGAATTTGGCTTTAATTTCATTAATATAATTAAAAACGATACGGTATTCTCTGCTAAGAGGTTAAATCTAGACTTTGAAAATGCAAGCCTATTAAAAAATGAAACGGATTCAACTAGTTTTAGGTTCAAATTAAATGATGTAGCAGTTGAACTGACTGATGAGCGTTTTCAACTTCCTGGTGGTAAATATGAAATGTCGTTTCATAAGCTGCGGTATAATAAACATGATTCAACACTTGTATTTAATAATCTAAGTGTTAAGCCCAGGTATAGTCGCACAAAAATGGTAAGCTTTAGTAATTATCAGTATGAGATTTATAATGCAGATATAGAAAAGGTTGAGGTTAAGTCAATTAATCTTCGGGATATTATAAAAGAGACAAAGATTTTCTTGTCAAATGTATCTGTTGACAATATGAAATTGGTAATATTCAAAGATAAAAGTAAACCATTTGATGAATCGAAACGACCCAAGCTTCCTAATCAGTTATTAAAAGGAATGAAGCAAGAACTATATATTGATAGCATTAATATTACAAATAGTGAACTGGTTTATTCGGAGAAACATGACCTTATGGAAGAGCTTATGATGGTAACTCTTGGTGATTTTAATGTTAGAATAAAGAATATTACATCCATACCAGATAGTATAAATGCTGGGACTTCGATGTCGATAAACTTGGTTGCAAAACTTCAAAAAACTATTCCAATGGGAGTTGATATTTATTTTCCAATGAAGAGTGTTTCGGATACATTTATGTTTTCTGGACATTTGGCAGGAGGAGAGATGAAGATATTTAATTCAGTTTTACTTCCTGTGCTTGGATTAAAGTTTGAACAGGGCTCTTTGGATAAGATTAAATTCAGTGCAAATGCGAATCCTACATATTCCGTTGGTACAATGACAATGCAATATCATGACCTAGTAGGAGATGTCCAAAAACAAGACATGGTTGAGAAAAATAAATTTCTATCCTGGGTTGCAAACTCAGTTATTATTAGAAATAATCCCATCAAAGATAAAGATGTCCGTGTTGTTCCAATGTATTTTGAGCGAGTTAATTACAAGGGTATAGGTAATTATTTATGGAAGACATTGCAGAGTGGAATCATCGCAACTATTGTTCCCACAATGCACAACAAAGTTCAGAACCAAATAGATCTTACTTTAGGTACTGATTCAAAAACAATTAAAAAAAGAGAAAAGACAAAAAAACGAGAAGAACGTAAGAATAATAAAAAGAAGAAGAAGTAAGAGTTTTCCTAATTTGTTTATCGTAATCATCTACAATCATATCCCTATCTTTTCTATTTTTGCCACTCAAAATAAATTTGTGCATAAATGGAAATTCCCAGCAAGTATAATCCGGCAATAACTGAAGATAAGTGGTATAGTCACTGGATGGAAAAAAATTACTTTCATTCAGAACCAGATGAAAGAGAGCCATACACAATAGTTATCCCTCCTCCAAACGTAACGGGTGTGCTCCATATGGGGCACATGTTAAATAATACTCTTCAGGATGTGTTGATCCGAAGGGCAAGAATGGAAGGTAAAAACGCATGTTGGGTTCCAGGAACCGACCACGCATCAATTGCCACTGAAGCTAAGGTCGTAAATAAACTTAAAGAAGAAGGAATAAGCAAAGATGATCTAAGTCGCGATAAGTTTTTGGAACATGCTTGGGAATGGACAGATAAACATGGCGGTATAATCCTTGAACAGCTTAAAAAACTTGGTGCTTCATGTGATTGGGAGCGTACTTCCTTCACCATGTCCGACTCACTTTATGAATCAGTAATTGATGTGTTTATTGATCTTTTTGAAAAAGGTTTGGTATACAGAGGTGTACGAATGGTAAACTGGGATCCATCAGCCAAAACAGCAGTTTCTGATGAAGAGGTTATACATAAAGAACTACAGTCGAAGCTTTATTATTTAAGGTATAAGGTTGAAGGTGAGGATAATTACATTACAATTGCCACAACCCGCCCAGAAACAATTCTTGGCGATACAGCTGTTTGTGTTCATCCTGAAGATGAAAGGTTTACAGACTTTCATAATAAGAAAGTAATTGTTCCCCTAGTTAACAGAGCTGTACCTATTATCACAGATAACTATGTTGATCGTGAATTTGGAACAGGTGCTCTTAAGATTACACCTTCACATGATGTTAATGACTATGAACTTGGAGTTAAACATAAGCTAGCATCCATCGACATATTCAACGATGACGGTACAATGAGCCAAAGTGCAGAATTGTATATCGGAAAAGATAGATTTGATGTACGTGATGAAATAATCGTTGATCTTGAAAAATCAGGTAACCTCGTTAAAACAGAAGATTATGTTAATAAGGTTGGTTTTTCTGAACGTACAGATATTGTAATTGAACCAAAACTATCGCCACAGTGGTTCTTGAAAATGAGTGAATTTGGTGAAGCTGCTCTTGATGTTGTTGAAAATGGAGATATTAATTTCCATCCACCAATGTTTAAGAATATTTATCGACACTGGATGGAAAACCTACGCGACTGGAATATTTCACGTCAACTATGGTGGGGACAGCGTATACCGGTATTTTATTTGCCAGATGGGCAATTTGTTGTAGCTAAAACAATTGAAGAAGCTTTTGAGAAAGCTAAATCAGATCTTAATCTCCCAAACTTGAAGATTGAAGAGCTTACGCAAGATGAAGATGTGTTTGATACATGGTTTTCTTCATGGCTATGGCCCATCTCAGTTTTTGATGGAATAAGAAACCCTGATAATAAAGATATTGAATACTATTATCCTACCAATGATCTGATTACAGGACCTGATATTATATTTTTCTGGGTTGCCCGTATGATTATGGCAGGATTGGAATATAGAAAAGCGATTCCATTTAAGAATGTATATTACACAGGTATTGTAAGGGATAAACTCGGGCGTAAAATGTCTAAAACGCTAGGTAATTCACCTGATCCATTGGATCTGATTAAGCAATTTGGTGCTGATGGTGTTAGGGTTGGAATGTTGCTAACTGCTCCAGCAGGTAATGATCTTCCGTTTGATCCTGCCCTATGTGAGCAAGGACGAAATTTCACAAATAAAGTATGGAATGCTTTACGTCTTGTGAAAGGATGGGAAATTGATGATACCATAGACCAACCGGAAAGCAGTAAGCTGGGAATTGAATGGTTTTCATCACGGTTTAATAAAGCTGTTTCAGAAATCGAAGATCACTTTTCAAAATATAGAATTTCAGACGCATTAATGTCTGTATATAAGTTAGTTTGGGACGACTTCTGTAGTTGGTATTTGGAAATAATTAAACCTGCTTATCAGAAGCCTATCGACAAAGCTACCTTAGATGCTACAATTGATTTCTTTGAAAACCTTATGAAGGTTCTTCATCCGTTTATGCCGTTTATAACTGAAGAAATATGGCATCTTCTTAAAGAGAGAAAAGATGGTGATGATATTATTATTGCTCAGGTTCCACAAAGTAATGGCTTTGATAAGAAAGTAATTGAAGGTTTTGATCGTGCAGAGAATATTATTGTAGGAATTCGTAATGTGAGAAAGGATAAAAATATTCCTCAAAAAGAAAGCATTGAACTAATGGTGAAAGAAGGTGACCTTGCACAATCAGACTATTATCCGGTAGTATCAAAACTTGGTAATATTAGTAGTATTGAGGTAGTTAGTGAAAAACCTGATAGCTCTTTGATTTTCAATGTTGGAGCACAAGAGTTTTATATACCAATTGATTCTGGGATTGATGTTGAATCTGAAATTGCAAAACTTGAAGAGGAGTTAAAGTATACTAATGGATTCCTAACATCAGTGATGAAAAAACTTTCCAATGAAAGATTTGTGAATAATGCTCCGGCAGCAGTTGTTGATAAAGAAAGACAAAAGCAAGCTGATGCTGAAGCCCGCAAAAAAGTCATTGAAAGTCAACTAGAAGGGTTGAAATCATAGAGATTTAGAGGATAAAACAGGACAAGGTGCTTGGTTAGTTCAAGTCTGACGGAAAGTCTGAGCGAAGGGACTTGTTTTATCTAAGTTTAAGCTTTGTTCCAGTCTCCACTTGAATACCTTTGGGTAGATTATTCATCTTATAAAGCCTGCTGAGTCTTACTCCAAATAATTGGCTGATACTATGCATCGTTTCACCTGCAGCAACAGTGTGGTATTTATGTTTCTTTTCGGCTTTTCGACTTTTCTTCTCGAGATAAATTATTTCATCAATTTTTAGAACATGATCTTTTTTGAGGTCATTGTGTTTTCTGATCTGCCAATAATAAATCTCGAACTCATCGGCCAATCCGTAGAATGTATCTCCCTTTTCAATGATGATTAATTTCTTTCCATTGTTTTTATAGATTTTCCTGCCCGACTCCCATGTATCTACATGTTTAAAGCTTGAAACCAACACTGTGGTGGATGCTCCTGTTTTAACCTTTTTAGTTTTAGATTTCTTCCCCTGATTCTTATCATATTGATCAAGGTTATACTTTTCGATTATCTTTATAAGTAGCTGAGGATACTTTGGGTTTGTGGCATAACCGGCTTTCTTCAAACCATACGCCCACTTTTTATAATCGGTAGTTTTGTAATCAAACAAAAAAGTATATCGACCTCTTTGAGTTAGAAATTTCGAATGATCACGATATGAATCTTCAGCCTTTTTGTATTTTCTAAAGCATTCATCCTTAGCATCGTCATCCATGATGTATTTTTTCCCTGTCCACCCTTTATGACATTTAATTCCGAAATGATTGTTTGCTTTTTTTGCCAGGTTACTATTGCCACTCCCTGATTCAAGAATCCCCTGAGCCAATGTAATTGAAGCCGGAATTTTGAACTCCTTCTGCTTTCTGATTGCAATATCCTTGTAAATCTTAATGTATTCTTCAGTCGAAATTCTCTTTTGAGCATAAATACTACTGCTTGATAATACTGGTATTATCATCAATACAATAAGATATTTAACAAGGTTTGTCCTCAATTTACATGTGATTAGTTGATAGCAAAAGTAGACGATTAACCACCTTTATATCAATGTCAAAAACGGAATTTTACACAAAACATTGTTATTAATGTAATAATCGGTTAATTAATGGTTTTAGAACTAGATGCTTTCTCAATTAAATACTTTGTAATCACAATTAATTAATTTTGCAATGAACTAAATTTTCAAGATGGATCACAATATTATTCTCAAATTTTTCCCAGAAATTACTCAAAAGCAAATTGATCAGTTTGCACAACTAAAAGAGTTATACGATTATTGGAATGAGCGTATACATGTGATCTCCCGTAAGGATATGGATAATTTTTATCTTCACCATGTACTTCATTCTTTAGCCATTGCTAAGGTGGTAGAGTTTAAGGCTTATACCGAAATTATGGATGCAGGTACCGGTGGTGGATTTCCAGGGATTCCTTTGGCTATACTATTTCCTGATGCTAAATTTTATCTTGTGGATTCAATTGGTAAGAAAATAAAAGTTGTTAATGAGGTTGCTGAAAGCCTGGGGTTGAATAATATTGAAGCTGAACAACTACGAATGGAACAGGTTAAAAGAACATTTGATTTTATCGTAAGTAGGGCAGTGACAACTTTGCCAGATTTTTTGAAATGGACATCCTATAAATTTCATAACAAATCATTTAATAGCATTAAGAATGGTATTCTTTATATTAAAGGTGGTGATGTTCAAGCTGAGCTAAACCAAATCAAAAACTTTAAAAAGAAAATATACAATGTTCCGGACTTTTTCGGGAATGAGTATTTTGATACAAAAAAAGTTGTCCATATCTATCGAAAATAGCTTGATAATGTAATTGTAAGGACAACACTAGTTTAAGTCTGTGACTTAACAATAATTGAAAGATTAAGTTATAAACTTAATCCAGTGTAAGTGAGTAGATGCTATTTATTAATTTACTTCAATAAGTGTTAAGATTTGTTAAAAGTATTACCTGCTAATTTTATTTTTTCTCGTAATTCAATTATTTTGCATTCCGAATATAAATCTCATTTTATTATTTTAATACTATGGATATTATTGTTGAAAAACTTGTAAAAACCTACGGACCCCAAAAGGCTGTAGATGACATTTCATTTAAAGTTAATACTGGAGAAGTATTGGGGTTTTTAGGTCCTAACGGCGCTGGAAAAACCACCACAATGAAAGCTATTACTACTTTTCTTATTCCCGATAGTGGCAATATCTATATCGGGAATTATTCAGTAGGTACTAACCCTGAGGAGGTTAAGCAGAACATTGGATATTTGCCTGAAAATAATCCGCTTTATGAAGATATGCCGGTAATTGACTACTTGAAATTTGTAGGTGAACTTCAAGGTATAACAAAGGAAAAGATAACTGATAGTTTATTGTCTGTAATTGATACTTGTGGACTTGAGGCTGAAAAACACAAGAAAATAAGTGAGCTATCGAAAGGGTATAAGCAACGTGTTGGATTGGCCCAAGCTTTAATTCATAATCCTGAAGTCTTAATACTTGATGAGCCAACAACAGGCCTTGATCCAAATCAAATTGTTGAAATTAGAGATCTTATTAGAAAGATTGGTAGAGAAAAAACGGTTATTCTCAGTTCGCATATTCTTGCGGAGGTTGAGGCTACCTGCGACAGGATTATGATTATTAACAAAGGGAAAATTGTTGCCGATGGAACAAATGTTGAACTACGTAAACAAGCTCATGGCAATGATATAATAAAAGTTAGAATTGAAGATAATGATACTAATTCAATTTATGAAGCACTCAGCAACATGGAGAATGTGAATATGGTTGATATTATTGATGCCAAGAAAAACAGGTTTCAAATAGACAGCGCACCCAATAGCAATATAGCAGCATCAATATTTAGTCTTTGTGTTGAGAAAAAATGGGTGCTAACCGAACTTATCCCAGTTGAGACTAAGCTTGAGGATATATTTAAAGAAGTAACTAAATAATTGTTAATCCGATAAAATATAACATATGAGCAAAATTTGGATAATTACTAAAAGAGAATTGCAATCATATTTTGATTCGCTAATGGCATATATTCTGCTAATATTATTTTTAGGATTTAGCGGTTTTTTCACATGGCTTTATGGAAGTGATATCTTCTTTATTAAACAAGCTACTTTAATGCCATTTTTCAACATAGCATATTGGACATTGTTTTTCTTTATACCAGCATTAACCATGAGATTGCTGTCGGAGGAAAATAGAATGGGAACAATAGAGCTTCTGCTTACAAAACCAGTATCAAATTGGCAGGTTCTGATGGCAAAATTTTCTGCATCATTATTATTGATAATAATTGCATTATTGCTTACATCACCATATATTATTACAGTCTATTCACTTGGTAACCTCGATTTAGGAGAAGTGTTTTCTGGTTATCTCGCCTTGGTTTTGTTTAGCAGCATGATGATAGGGATTGGCTTATTCACAAGCAGTATCGGTAATAATCAGATTGTGAGTTATTTGCTTGCATTGTTTATAGGAATCTTCTTCCAGATTATATTCCAGATGCTAGGACAAAACTTTATCGGTTTCCTTGGGCATTTACTTGATTACTTAAGTACTAACTCTCATTTTGCTTCAATGACAAGGGGTGTAGTGGATTCAAGGGACGTAATATTCTTCCTAGGAATTACATTTTTATCATTGGTGTTTTCTGAGATCATGCTTATTAGAAAGCGTTATTAATCTTGATGGTTGAATTTTAAAATTAAGAAGATGAATAAGAAATCATATATAAAGAGTGCACTTCTACTTGTAGTAGCATTTATTGTGCTGGTTGTTATTTCTGAAAAGTATAACTTCAGGATTGATCTTACTGAAGGAGGACAATATTCAATGAGCGATGCCACAGAAAACATCCTTGAAAATTTGGATAAACCAATAATGGTTACTGCCTACTTTACCGATGAACTACCACCGCATTTGGATAAGGTTAAAAGAAATTTTAATGATCTGCTTGTTGAGTATTCTAATCTAAGCAATGGCAACATAATATTTAAGTTTGTAAACCCTAACAAGGATAAGGAAACTGAAACTGAGGCTGTTGCCGATGGTGTTCAGCCGGTATTATTTAAGGCCAGAGATAAGGATGAGGTTAAACAACAGAAAATATTTATGGGAGCAAAACTCACTATTGATGATAAAAAGGAAGTTATACCTTTCCTAAATCCCGAAGGAAGCATTGAATATACTCTTACCACTGCGATTAAAAAATTAAGTGTTGATGATAAGCCTTTGATTGGATTTGTTCAAGGACAAGGTGAGCCTACCCTTGATTCATATCAGCAGGTAAAAGCTGATTTGGATGTCCTTTATAACGTAAGAGAAGTCTATTTATCTGATACTGTAGGTAATATTGATGAGTACCAAACCCTGGTAATATCAGGCTCAACTCAGCAATTTTCACAAGAAGCTTTGGATATCCTTGATTACTATGTTAATAGAGGTGGTAATTTATACATAGCACTGAACACTGTTAAAGGTAATACACAAACTTTAAGAGGTGAAGAGAATATAACTGGTCTTGATAATTGGTTAGCTAACCGTGGATTGTTGATTGATAATAAATTCGTTGTTGATGCCAATTGTGGTTCTGTTAATGTAACTCAACCTCAAGGGAGGTTTAATATGACAACTCAGGTGCGATTCCCATATTTACCTGCTGTACAGAATTTTGCTGATTTTCCCATTACCAAAGGATTAGAGCAAGTGCTAATTGGTTTTCCAAGCCCCATAAGTTACACAGGTGATTCTTCCTCAATTTTTACACCATTAGCTTATACTTCAAAAAACTCTGGACTATTGTCACTTCCCGTTATACTGGATGTTCAAAAGAATTGGAATGCTACGGATTTTCAGGCAGGTGAACAAATCATTGCTGCATTGCTTGAAACAACTTATAGAGGTAAAGACACTAAGATTGTTCTTATAAGTGCCGGTGGTTTTGCAGTAAATGGAACAGGTCAGCGTCCTCGACAGTTACAATCTGATAACGTAAGTTTAATGGTGAATTCCATCGAGTGGCTATCGGATGAAACCGGACTGATGGATCTTAGAACAAAGGGCATTACTTCTCGACCAATTGAACAGGTTAGCGATTCTAAAAAATTAATACTGAAATGGCTTAATTTCTTGTTGCCAATGCTGCTTGTCATAATTTACGGTGTTATAAGGATTCAAATGCGAAGAAATCAGCGAATGAAAAGAATGCAAGAAGGTTGGGTTAATTAATATTGTTACTACATAACATCCTTAATTGATAGTAGGTGATATCAAACCAATCTATTGACAATTAACCAATAATTAATACAGTTAGCAATTCAAATAACTTTATAATTAATAGACATCAATAATAAATTATCTTAATTTCGCCCATTCAATAAAAAATAATAGATATGACAAACGTGATTAATCAATCATTAAGAGATTCCAAGGCAGCAAGATGGGGTGCATTAGCCGTGGTATCCTTTACGATGCTTACGGGTTATTACATTAATTATGTAATATCACCCTTAAAACCTCTTCTGGAGGAACATTTTTTGTGGACCAGTAGTGACTTTGGCCTTTGGAATAGTGCCTATGGTTGGTTCAATGTATTCTTCCTAATGCTGATTTTTGGAGGTATTATACTTGATAAGATGGGAGTTCGCTTCACAGGTATAGGTGCAAGTATAACAATGTTGATTGGTACTATTTTTCAATATATTGCCATTGAAGAGGTTTTTCCAATGGACGGATTGATTTTTGGCATTAAAACACAAATTGCTGTGGGGGCCTTTGGTTTTGCAGTTTTTGGTGTAGGAGTTGAAGTTGCCGGAATTACAGTATCTAAGATTATCGTAAAATGGTTTAAAGGCAAAGAGTTAGCCCTTGCTATGGGATTAGAGATGGCCACAGCACGTATGGGTACTGCACTTGCTTTAGCACTTCCTTTACCTATGGCTACTGCATGGTTTGGTACACAAGCAGAGCCTGCATTGTCAACGCCTATAGTCTTTGGTCTTGCACTATTAGTGGCAGGTATTGTTGCTTTCCTATGGTATACTACCATGGATAAAAAGCTTGAAAAATCTGAAGGAATAAAAGATGAAATTAGTGAAGAAGACGAATTTAAGATTAGTGATATCTTTTTTATTCTTAAAAATAAAGGTTTCTGGTTGATTGCACTTCTTTGCGTTCTTTTCTATTCAGGTGTTTTCCCGTTCTTATATTATGCTACCGATTTAATGATTAATAAGTATAATGTTAGTCCGGAATTTGCAGGAACTATACCAAGTTTACTTCCATTTGGAACAATTATACTAACACCTTTATTTGGTAGTTTTTATGATCGTAAAGGTAAAGGAGCAACTATTATGGTGATTGGATCTGTAATGCTTCTATTCGTACATATCTTCTTTTCAATTCCAAGTTTTAACCACTACTTAGCTGCGATCACCTTAATTATCTTACTGGGAATTACTTTCTCATTAGTACCTTCAGCAATGTGGCCATCAGTGCCAAAGATCATCCCAGAAAAACAATTAGGAACAGCTTATGCTTTGATTTTCTGGGTTCAAAACTGGGGATTAATGGGAGTGCCTCTTCTTATTGGTTGGGCTTTAGACTTCTCAAACCCTGAGGTATTATTAGCTAAGGCTAATGGAACAGAAATTCCAGTTTATGACTATACTTTACCGATGATGATCTTTGCCGGAACAGGATTCTTAGCAATTATTGTTGCATTTATGCTTAAAGCAGAAGATAAGAAAAAAGGATATGGACTTGAACTTCCAAATATCCAGAAATAACTATAAAATTGATATAAAATGAGTAAAGATATATTAACACTCAAGCCAGAAGCTGTATGGAAAAGCTTCTATGAACTAACACAAATTCCACGTCCTTCTAA
>CALCGQ010000184.1 GCA_937901015.1 uncultured Bacteroidota bacterium
AGGTGTGAATTGCATTTAGTTCATTTACTATTTTGCAATGATTGAATGAGTGAATTAGTGAATGAGTGAATTAGTGAATGAGTGAAAGGGTGAATACAGGAATTAGTCAGTTTTGTAGAACAAAAATTATAATATTGACAGCTAAAAAAAAATAGTCGAGAATGCATGTTTTAAATACTTTTTGTGGTAGTCAGGTGATATCTATTTATATAGAGTACTAATTCAATCTCCCAAATGCTTGAATTTCAATTTTTTTATTGATTGAATATCTATTATTTAAGTTTCATATGAACCTCTCAATAAATTTGACTTAATTCATTGCCATCCTAGTCTTATTATTATCTGGCACATCCAATGCAGGTAGATCCGGGCATTAATAAAAGACGTTGAATGGGGATTGGTGTTCCACATTGGATGCAGGTTCCAAAATCATCATCATCAACTCTTTCCAGTGAGATTTTTACTTTGTTTAGTCTTTCTCTGCTTTTTTGAAGTGATTCTTGATTTATACTTTTGTTGACAATTGCATCCATTCGGCTTACTCTACCAATGGCATCATCAGGTTCTATGGGCTTTGTGAGTTGAATGAGTTCTTCAACTCTAATGGAGAGTTTTATCTGTTCTTTTTCTAGATATTGTATTACCCTTGTTTTTTCCTCAGCGTTCATGCCAGTTTATTTTAGTTGCAAAAATACTAACTTATTCTTAGGGTTTTCTGCAAAGAACCCTGTAGCAGATTAAAGGTTCTTCATTGGTCATGAATTTAATTGGTTCGGGGTAAAGCTTATAATCAATTAGACCAAATTTTTGAAATTCTTCTTTAATGGAATCCGCATCATAGAAATATACCTTAATACCGTTTTCAAGAAGAAATCTATTTCTGCTAACTATTTTACCCTTCCCATAATTATTAGATTCAGTAGATATAACAACCATTACCAAATAACCATTGAAGGCTAGCTGGTTAAAGCATGATGCTAGGATGTTTTCTCTTTCTGATTGATCAAAAAGATGAATCAAGGAATAACAATATATACCACCATACAGCTCATTATCAAAGGGCATATCTAATACTGATCCGTGATGGATTTTTATTTTTGGCGTATTATATTTGGCGATATCAATTGCATTCTTTGAAATCTCAATCCCGGTGATATCCATGTTCTTGGATAGAAATGGTATGGTGTTTCGACCATAACCAATACCGGGTATTAATACCTTTTTTATCTGATTATCGTCGAAAAATCCAGCAGTCCAGATTGCTGAATCGGCTGCATCTTTCCCCCAAATTAAACCATCACTAAAAAGATTATCCCAGTAGTTCATAATTATAGAAATTCGGTTTCTATAACATCAAAATTAGATAATAAATCTAATTAAATGGCTTAGTTGCTAAAAGTCTTACAACCGATGCATTACCCTTGTGAAACTCACCTTCATTAAGGATGGTATCTTCTTCGATAAGCAATGTAATGGAAAGGTCTTCAAAATCTGATCTTAGTTCATTTGCAGAAAATAGCATTGATTCAATTTTAGGTCCGCCCGAAGATTTGCCATGTTGTTTTTTGCTAAAACCTTCAAGTATCAATGTTCCACCAGGTGCAAGAAGCTTACTTATTTTTTCGTGAAATACTGGTCTGATTTCGACAGGAATATGAACATAAATTAATGCAATACAGTCATATCCAACTTTGCCTGATGTAAAATCAAGCAAGGATGATATACTATAATTGATGATTACACCATGTTTATCAGCAAGCTTTAAGGCTTTTTCTTTTGCAGAATTGCTAAAGTCAAATGCATCAGTTTGCCAACCATGAAGAGCAGCATAAACAGCATTTCTACCTTCTCCTTCTGCTGGAAGAAGTATTTTTCCTTTTTCCAAATTAGCTAATTGCTGACTAAAAAACACATTAGGATTTTCTCCATATGCGTACTCATCATGGGAGTACCTATTATCCCACATCTCTTTCATAAGGACATACTATTTTGCATGTGATCCATCACAATGTGGTGCATTGCCAGTTTTTTTACACATGCACATTGCTGCTTTTTTATCCTCTTCAACTTTAAAGATAACAGGTGTTATTCCTGTGCCCTTATGTGACCCATCACACCAAGGTTGATTTGACGAATGTCCGCAAGCACACCAAGCTTTTTGTTTTCCTGATTCTAAAGATACTATTACTGGGGAATCACCCGCTGATTTTTTTTCTTCCATTTTTATGATTTTTTGATTTTTAAATTCTATTTCGTTTTTTAATTTGTATGATAATGCCCCAGAAGGACATGCATCAATTTGATCCATAAGCTCTTCTGTTTTTGCATTTTGTACTGATATCCAGGGTTTGGCTTTTGGGTCGTATACCTTTGGTAGTTTCTTAACACAAATGCCAGCATGAATACATACTCCCGGTTTCCAAACAACGGTAATGCTATCTGTACTATATTCCTTAATTGTTTCTTTTTTATCCATTTATAAAGATATTATATAGAAAGAAGAAGGTTATCCTTTCTATTATTTGACTATAAATTTTTCTTATTTCTTACCAGCCTGAGAATATCAGATGTTCTTAAAGCTTCTTCATTGGTAATATCT
Source organism: uncultured Bacteroidota bacterium (assembly GCA_937901015.1). Taxonomy (GTDB): domain Bacteria; phylum Bacteroidota; class Bacteroidia; order Bacteroidales; family F082. The sequence continues at coordinate 2,600 of CALCGQ010000184.1, forward strand.
TTATCAAAGAAATTGGCAAACTCAATTCTGTACTCTTCAGTAATGGTATTCAACAGAACTGTGGCTTCCTCTGTTATACTTATATCTACTTTCCTTCGATTAATAGCACATGTATTTCTGTATAAAAGTCCTTTTAAAACTAGTCTATCTATTAGCCGTGTAACATCCGAATTTGTAAACATTATGGTGTCTTTGATCTCCTTTACCGATAATGGCTCAGGAATAGCCGCTTGTAAGTTTTTAAGAATGTTAAATTGAGCATGTGTAATTCCATAACCTTTTGATATTATTGAGATTTTTCTGTCCAACCAGTTTGCTGTATGAATGATATCAATAACCATCCTTTGATGATTAGTTATTGTTGGATCTCTTTTAATCTTTGAGGACATACAGTGTTAATAACAATAGTTGTTTATAACATCAAAACTAAGGTAAAATACTGTGGTTAATACCTTACCTTTGTTAAATAACTGTTAATGTGGTATATATTGCTAAATAGCAATGTCTTATAAATTGATATTGTTTACTAGGAATGAGGTAGTATTCGTGTTTTTTGGTACTATTTTGATGATAAACTATTGAAAAAGTCAAGTAGCTCGGCTTTTCTTTCAGAAGATAAACTATTCCATCTTATACCTTGAATCGCACCTTCAAGAGCATAAAGCATATTAATACATACACCTCTATTATCAAGAGTTGCAATACGGATTATTGCATTTTCACTTCCCAAGTCTTCTAGCATCTCTTTACTCGTAACTCCAATTTTTTCAAGTTTTACAGAAAGTGTTGATCCTATATTTGGCATGCTAGTTAATTGTGTCATTATTGTTTGGTAAGAATATAATCCACAAGGTTAATTTTGGTAATACCTTTTTCTGTGAGCTTATCAAGGGCCTTTTCCTTTCTTTTAGATGATTTTCCAATAATTGATTCAGGAACTACAATCATATTATAACCTTTATCTAAGCCACCTTCTAATGTGCCAGAAACACACTTTTCCGCCATCAAACCAGCTACAATAATCTCTTGCGCATTCTTTTTATTAAGATAGGCTACCATTTCATCAACTGTAAATGCATCTCCGTCTTCCTTTAAATAATTGTTATTACTCACTATATGAAGATTGCTATCTAATTCAGCTTTTACAATTGTATCCACAGAAAAGCCTTTAAAAGATATAACAAGAGCTTTATGAAGGCTCATTACATAAATAACATTTTCTGGTTTAGTTACTTGTATAAGATCGTTTATGGAATTAATAAACTTGATACCTTCAATGGAATCGAGATCCTTTGTATAATCTGCCTGTACATCAAGTACGATTAGAAATTTATTATCATCAAGTTCTTCTGATTGACTAAAGCTAGATACTGAATTGAAAAGGAATATAACTAGGATTAAGTACGTAATATTTGATCTCATTATAATATCATTTGGTTATGGATCAAAAGTATAATGATTATCTAATTATCAGTGGGTTACTACAGCTTTTTTAACAACTATTATGTTAATAAAAGTTATACTGCTGAAATCTTGAAATACAGCCTAAACAACTATTTAAACTCATAATAGATTTTATTAACCATCATCCAGTCTTTATCAAATTTATATAGAGAAATATAGTCTACATATCTCTTAACATCACCAACATAGAATTCGATTTTAGCCACGGCCGCATTGCCTGTTACATCTATATTAAGAAACTTAATACTTACTTTATCGTTACCTAGTTTGGGTAGTTTTCCTTCCTTTAGTTTCTTTTCTGTGCTTACTTTCCAATCTGTTATTGGATATTTCCACATATTTCCGTCTTCCCCAATACCAAGTAATACAAAATCAGGATGAATTCCCGAGTCAATTTTGTTCATATCTCCTTCATTTTGCAGGCCCTCAACATAAGCTGTTTGGATTACAGATTTTATGGCATCCTTATCAGCATCTTGTGCTGAAACAATTAATGATGTAAGCAATAATGCTATTAATAACAGATTTTTCATTTTAATTGTTTTTGTTCTTATTCAGTCAACTATAGAATTGATATTTTTACCTAACTACAACCTATTGCAGTCAAAACCATAAAATTACATTTTTAAAAAGAATTATTGAGGAAACTACTAAAATTAACTTCGTCAGTATTTATTTTTAGTAACCGCAACTACAATTATTGATCCAGACCACTATCAAAGTTCATATCAAGCTTATTGGATAATCTTTGCCTTTTGAAATTATTGAATCTATACGTCAAAGTCATCATAAAAGTAGGACCTTCATATTTAAACCATGTGTCGGCACTATAGTTTGTACCAATAGAATTTTCAATATATATTCCCGTATCAAAAGTATTGTGTGATCTTAAGGCAACAGTTAATCTTCTGTCGAAGAAATTTCGTTTTATGAAAAAATCGAAATAGTAAAAATCCTTAGAACTCCCCTGAGGAAGAATGGATGGGCCATAATAAATAGCTAGAAATTCTAAGTATGTAAGGCTATTTATTATAAAGGTGGTTCTAAAACTGCCATTCCATGCAAAGGTTTCATTATTAACTTTGTATCCGCTGTTAAGAGTTCCTTTTAGATTGTAATAGTAACCATTAGCACTTACGTTTACCCTCCACCAGTTTGTGATATTAATATTAGTCATGACTTCAGCACCAGCTGATAACTCATTATCAAGATTTTCATAGTCTTGATAGAATTGCCCATTCCTTTCACTTATTGTCGTTGTGATAGAGTTAGTTGTATATCGTGAATAAACCTGAGTGTTTAGAATAATTACATCGTTTCTTTTTGAAAATGATAGTTCGAAGGAGTTAGTAAAATCAGGTAGCAGCTCAGGATTACCGATTTGTATCATATTTCTTCCTGTTGATCTGGGAGCTGGTATTAGCATCCATTGATTGGGTCTGTTTATTCTTCTACTATAACTTAAGCCCAACTGTTTACCATTATCAAATACTCTGGCCAAGTGCAATGAAGGGAATAAATTAATATCATTATAGCCATAACTAGTTGTTGAGCTTGTATTTGTAATTTCCCTTGATACAATTTCGATTTTCAAACCTGCCATAATTGAAATTCCTCCAATACTGCTATTCCCAATTGCATAAAGAGAATTAATAGATCTGTTAAAGTCAACATCTGCAACTAGAGTTGAATCCAGAATCCATGAGTCGTTTTCAGGAAAATAACTATCATAACTATAATTTGTTC
>CALCGQ010000185.1 GCA_937901015.1 uncultured Bacteroidota bacterium
TTTAATTTTAACGGGCAAGCCCATAAAGCCGACAAATTTAGCAATAAAACAATACTAAGTACAAGATTTTAAATAAAATGACGGTTCTAATATGTATAAAAAAACTTCAATCGTAACCGGCAAATTATTATGAGAAAAAATAAATTAATTACCTGTTTAACTTTGACTTATTAAAAATCAAGTATCCTAAGTTTACCAGAAAGCCAAACTTACTACCAGGTCTTTCAATATAATTAACAGATGCACTGACAACTCCTATGGGGGGATGATATATAAATCTTGCAGAACCAACAAAGTAATGATGTGTAATTGGATCACTTAGGTATGCCATATTATCATTTGTTCTCTTTTCGATTTTCTGATATGGCACATAATAATATCCATCAACCCTGAAATTAAATTCTTTATAAAAATTATAATCCATAACAGCTCCAACACTTCCATAGGAGAAGGATCTATAATTTTCCAGAAACAATGTTTTCATTACTGGAATAGGAGTATATGGTGTTGCAATTAGCAAGGTAGAAATATAATTGCTTAGCAAAGGTTTTGTGGAGAAACTTCCTTCGCCAAGAACCCCTAACGAAAAGCTGGAAGAAATACTAAACATCTTATTATAGTGTAGTTTTATGCTATAATAATCTATATCGGTTACTATCTCTTTTAATGGAGATTTTCCCGATCCTTCAGTGTATTTTTCATTACCCACATAATAACCAAACCCAAACAATAAATGCTGACCTGATGTTGGATATAACTTGTGGTTGAAAGTATTTATTTCATATTCAAACCAAGGTGATAAAAAATAAAAATTAGACACATCTGCTGTATCCGTACGTGTAAAATAGTTATCCTGATAATACTGAAAGTTAGCATTAATATTGCTTACCCCAACAGCCATTACTCCAGCATAATTTGATGGAATGCTAAATGAAAAATCAAGATAATTTTCATCAGTAATAATATAGGCAGGGAAATTATCTTCAAGAAAATACCTCACATTGCTAAAATAATTCTTTCTAGAAACCAGAAATTTAAGCTTTAGAGTGATCGGTATTTTATAAGGAAATTCTATTTTACCAGTGGTAGAAAAGCTATTGTAGAAAGTTCCAAAGTATGCTCCAACTTTAATATTCTTAGCAGATTTGCCGAAATAATTATAGCCAAAATCAATGTATCCTTCATTAACACCGCTAGATGAAATATAACCACCAACCTGCAAATTAAAAGGATCTGATTTCTTCATAATTAAGTTTAAGTCGAAGCCTTTGCTAATGCTGTCATAAACAATCTCAGGGTATACGCTAATAATATTCTCATTCGTTATGAGACATTTATATAGCTTATGAAATTCTTCAGTTGTACTAAAACGGCTATTTTCTCCAAGTAGCTTTTCAAAATATTGTTGTTGCTTTTTATTTAGTCCTTTGATTTTAACTTTGTTAAGATTAATACTTGGAATACGAGACTTAAAATTACTTCTTCTTGCACTTATATTATCATTGGCTCCTCGTTCATTTACTCTTAATTTAATACTTGCAATCATCCTTGATGCTGCCACATATCCGCTATCAATATATGTTTGAACCCTGTTAAATTCGAAAATTGTGCCTTGTCCTGTATTACTTTCAATAACAACACCTTGAGCTGAATCAATTTCAAAATCGGCTTTTGTCATTAGCATACTTTGCATCAATGAAATAGCATTGTCAGGACTGGGTGCAGAGTAATTATTAACTGCCTTGCTGCCAATTATTAAATCAGGGTTAAACTCTTTAATTGCAGCATCCACGGGAAAATTATCATACATGCCCCCATCAAAGTATAATGTACCATCAATGTCTATTGGTCTTACAAAAAATGGAAAGGTTATAGATGCTCTTATTGCTTTCGTTAAATTACCATCTTTAAATACGACCATTCTGCTTGAGTCAATATCTGATGCAACACACCTATATGGAATCATCAAACTATCGAAATTTGATTTAGAAAGCGCTGAAGCCCCTGCAAAGAACTCCATTAGATTATAGTCAATCTCCTTGAAATCATACACGCTTAACGGTAACTGAACACTAAATCCTTTATCCACTTTAAAGGTAAATCCTGCAAATGAAGCTGTGGGTTCATCTACTTGGTAAAAGCATGCTTTTTTAGAATGATTTTCCTTGGTAAATTTTACAAACTCTGGATTAATTAGTAAGGTGTAGATTTCCTCAGGAGTATATCCAGATGCATAAAGCCCTCCTATCAATGCGCCCATAGAATTCCCAATTACATAGTCAATGGGTATATTGTTTTCTTCCAATGCCCTCAATACACCAATATGTGAAAATGCCTTAGCCCCACCACCGCTTAACACTAACGCTACACTCTGTGAAACAAGAACATATGGCGCTAGAAACAATAAAAATGCAATAATGTATTTCGAAATTGTTTTCATTAAAATGTTTCAGATCAATTACTTATAATTGAAGATCACGAATTTAGTAAAAAACAGAGCATAAAAAAGCCTGTTTCGAATAAAACAGGCTTTTAAGGTTCTTATTTTTTTCTATGCTTACAAATTCATTAAGTAAACATATTAAGCATAGGTTAAGGCATGATCAAGATCTGCTATTATATCTTCCACATTCTCAATACCTACAGAAAGTCTAACCAAACCATCAGATATGCCAGCAATTTCTCTTGCTTCACTGGTTAATTTTGAGTGTGTCATCGATGCCGGATGCTGAATTAGTGTTTCTATACCTCCCAGCGATACTGCCAACAATGCAAGTTGAACATTATTCATCATTTTTTTTCCAGCATCAAGGCCGCCTTTAAGTCCAAATGATATCATTGCTCCAGGTCCATCCATTTGTTCTTTTGCCAGTTCATATTGAGGATGAGATTTTAAACCAGGATATAGAACCCAATCAACTTTTGGATGTGCCTCAAGAAAATCAGCAACTTTTATTGAATTCTCCTGCCCTTTATCGATTCTTATGGATAATGTTTTTAAACCTCTACGAACTAACCATGCTTGATGTGGATCCATATTAAAACCAACATTAGTCATAACATACTTAAGATCTTTATATAGGGCTTCATCTTTTGCAACCAACATACCACCCACAATATCTGCATGGCCATTAATAAATTTTGTCATAGAATGGAGAACTATATCAGCTCCAAATTCAATGGGGCGTTGCAAATAAGGACTGCAAAATGTATTATCAACACATACTATGAGATTATGCTCTTTTGCCAATGCACAAGCAGCTTTTAAGTCGGTAATTCCCATTGTAGGATTTGCCGGTGTTTCTAAATAAAGAAGCTTTGTATTTGGCTTTATAGCATTTTTAATATTCTCAATATCTGTACAATCTACAAAATCATACTCTACTCCATATTTGGGATATAATTTTTCCATAATCCCTCTTGATGGTCCATACAAAGCATTATGACCTACCATATGATCACCTTGTCCTAGAATTGTAAGGTATACAATATTAACAGCAGCCATACCTGATGAACAAGCAATGCCACCAAACCCTTCTTCTAACTCAGCCACAGCAACTTCAAGTTCATCAGTATTTGGATTCCCTAACCTAGTGTATATATAACCTTTTTCTTCTCCAGAAAAACAACGAGCACCATGATCAGCATCTCTAAAACTAAAGGTTGATGTTTGATAAATTGGTGTTACAGCACTACCTTTTTCATCAGAAATACTACCTGAATGCACTAATTTTGACGTAAATCCACTTTTCTTTGTATCCATGTCGAATATGTATTTTTGAGTTTACCTAAGTAAACTGATAAGTTTATAATTAATCATATAGTTGTGAGCATTATTCAAAAAGAATAAATAGCAAGTTAACTATATAAAAGAAAATTTCTCTTTATAATTATCAAAGATAATTACTTAAAATGGCCAGAAATTATTATCATTCCAAATCTGTTCCTTTAAATCTTCATTAAGATCGTGTAACAGGTGGTGATGAGTTCTTTCCCAATCAGCTAACATACTGTACATCTCTTTTTCATTTGGATCAGTAGCTGCTTCAGCCCTGTTCGAATAAACTTCAATTGCTCTATTTTCGAAATCTATGGCAGCTGAAATTGCTGCAGCTTCAAAGCCAGCAGCTGAAATCTCCTTTTTTACTTTTTCTGTCAATATTTCAACGGCAGCATCATCTTCATCGGGATGTTCATCAATTTTAAGAAACTGATTCGTATCAGCATAATTTTTAAATTGCTTAACCAAAAAACTGATGTGTTCATCTTCTTCTTCAGCCATCATTTCAAAAATCTTCTTAGCTGATTTACTTTCACTCTGACGAGCTGCTTGTGTATAAAACGCTTTACCTCTTCGCTCTAATAGAATTGCGGTTTTCAATACGTCAATTGCAGCATTACTTTCTTTCATAGCTTATGTAATTAATTTCCGACAAATTTATAAATATTAATAGTACCAATAACCTCATAAGTATAGTTTTTGGACTTTCTAAATAAGAATGTAAACAGACCATTTCCATAATAAACAAAATAATTATCAATGCAATTCCTTACCTTTGTCTAAAATCAAAAACTAATGCCAGACAATCATATCCAAAACATAAGATCATTATTGCTAAAGTCAGGTTTTAAGGATAAAGCAGAGGTAATACCTTTACCAGGATCTGGATCAAACAGACAGTATTATCGTGTAAAATTTGAATCTTTTAACGATCCTTCATCAATTATAGCTTCTTACAATGAAGATATAAATGAGAACATTGCGTACAACTCCTTTACCAGTCATTTTATGTCGTTGGGCTTTAATGTTCCCAAGATATATGCATGTGACAATTCTTACCGTTATTTTCTAATTCAGGATCTTGGCGATACTACCCTTATGGATATATTAACAACCGATAAGGAGAAGGCCTATGAATTGTATGAAGGTGTAATTAACGATCTGCTCAATTTTCAAATCGAAGGAATTAAAAATTTAGATCTTGATGTTGCTTACCCAGTTAAATCCTTTGACAGTAGGTCAATAATGTGGGATTTAAATTATTTTAAGTACTATTTCGTAAAACCTCATAATATCCAATTTAACGAGAATAATCTGGAAGATGATTTCGAGCTTTTCACAACACAACTATTGTTGAGTGATTGTAATTACTTTAACTATAGAGATTTTCAAGCAAGAAATATAATGTTTCATGATAACAAACTCTGGTATATTGATTTCCAGGGTGGCCGCTTAGGTCCTCTGCAATATGATTTGATTTCATTACTAAATCAGGTTAAAGCCAACTTACCTGACCAGATAAAATCGAAGTTATATAATAGTTTTACAAACAAGCTTTTTGAACTATTACCTGATCAAAAAACGGTATTCAACAAGCATTACACTGATTACGAATATTTCAGATTAATGCAGGTAATGGGAGCTTATGGTTTTAGAGGTAAGGTGCAAGGAAAGGGGCATTTTCTCCAAAGTATAGCCCCTTCAATTGATGCTCTTAGAAAACTAATGAATTCCTCACCATTAGAAACAAAATTTAAAGAATTAAACAAAATATTGGGTCAAATAATTCAAATTAATGACTACAAAACTCCAGTCTCATATTCTGGCTTGACCATTAGTGTTAATAGCTTCTCATATAAGAAAAAAGGAATCCCCATTGACACAACTGGAAATGGTGGCGGACATGTTTTTGACTGCAGAAGTTTGCCGAACCCAGGTAGATTAGCTGAACTTCGAGACTACACTGGTAAGGATAATCAGATTATAGAATATCTTGAAAGCAAAACTGAAATTATGGATTTTA
>CALCGQ010000186.1 GCA_937901015.1 uncultured Bacteroidota bacterium
CTGAACTTAACAATTGAATTCATTGTCATCGACAATGCGATAATCCCAGATGCTGCATATCCAATCCAGAGTAGTATTTGTGAATCCATTTTTTAGAGTTTAGTGTTTAGGGTTGAGAGTTATGAGTTAGAGGTTGAGAGTAATGTATTTGATCTTTAATACCAAAATCATTACTATCTGAAAATAACTGGTAAATTAAAATAGTTAGCACTTTCCCTTTTTGCCATGAAATAATGTCTTCAAATCTTTCGATTTTCATATTAACATTTATTAAAAAAATATCTATAAGTAGTTCACTTTCAACTTTTCACTTATAATTTATCCCATAATCTATTCGCCTGATCTTTAGTATACAATAATACCTCTTCTTCATTAACATTAGTTATTTTTCTGTCATTAACGATGATTTGACCATCGGAAATAACATGTTGAATATGTCGTGAAGATAGGCCAAAGATAAAGTGTCCTAGGAAATTATCATCATTAATTTCTGTTGGTGAATCGTAGTCCAGAACCACAAGGTTATTTTCTCCATCACCAACGAATTTGTTGTTGCTAAGATAATTATGAACTTTTCTGGCACGGTAATATGCAGATAGGAAATCTATTTGATCTTGCCCTTGTCCCACAAAGTATGCAGACTGGGAGCTTCGGAGAATATCACTATGCATACCATCGGTACCAATCATTATGTTATCGCCAAGACCTGTAGAATTAAAGTATCCCACAGCGTTATTCAGATTACTTTCCGAATTCTGTACAACATATGCAGGCGAATTTCCAATTAGATTTCTCTCTTCTTCATTAATATGCAAACAGTGTGCAAGTATTGTTTTTGGTGAATCAAGAACACCGAATCTGGAAAGCCTCTCAACAACCGTCATATTATAAGTTTCCGCACAATATTTCTGATCAAAACGGTCTTCAGCTACATGCATATGAATACCAGAATTTGTTTCTTGCATTAAACTTACTGCATTTCTTAGCGTTTCATCACCAACAGTAAAGGACGCATGCAATCCCACAAGTCCTTGATTATTTCTTAAATAATCTCGAGTTTCTTCCAATCCCGATTTTACCTTAGGTTGTCCATCTCTATCGGTTATTTCATAACACAGTAAATGCCCCACTCCAACTTTATTGAAAGCATTGGCAATTATTTCCAATGATCCATTGATAAAATTGGGAGATGCATGATGATCGATGGCAAATGTGGATCCATTTTTTGCACATGCAATTGCAGTGGATAGAGCGCATGCTTCAACCATTTCTTTATCCAGAACCTTATCCATCTTCCACCAAATATACCTGAGCTTATCAATAAAATTAGTCACAGGTTGAGTGGGTGCGGGCATTCCTCTTGACAAAGCAGAGTATGCATGATGATGACCAATGGCAAATGACTTTGTTACAAACTTACCTTTACAATCAATAATTTTATCACTTTCCGTGCGAACAATATCATCAAACTCATCATGGAAACTGATACCTCCGTCAACTCCTTTATCAACAACAATATTTGTCTGTTTTAGAACTAATGTTCTCCAGTCGATAAAAGTTGTATTTTTTAATATTAATGACATAATTTAATGGTTATGTTTCAACTGAAGTCGAATCTAAATCTAAATAAATACTCATAGAGTTCTGCTACCAGGCACTCCAAAATTAATCCATATTAGTTTGATCCGTAATCTATGAATACATTATTTTTCTATTGGTTTCAGAGGCAAACTAGTTCTTTTAATTCCATCAAAACTATTGTAGGCATTTGCAATAGCTGCTGCTGTGGGCACCAGTCCTATTTCACCAATCCCTTTAGCACCATACGGGCCAACCGGGTCCTCAACTTCGACACCTATTACTTTAATTTCTGGAGTTTCATGGGCTCTGAGAATTCCCAATTTTCTCATCTTATCATTTTCTAGATATCCATCTTTCATTGGAAGTTCTTCGGAAATTGCATATCCTATTCCCATGTGAACACCACCCTCAATCTGGCCTTCAAACAACATTGGGTTCATAACCTTACCAGCATCGTGAGCCGCGACAATTTTAGATATTTTTCCATCATCATCCAGAACGCAAAGTTGAGCAGCATAACCATAGGAATAATGAATAATTGGATTGTCACTTTTAGTACCCGGTTTATCAGTCCAATCACAAACAAACTCACCCTTATAGGTTTTCCCAACAAGATCAATAAGTCTTGAATTTTTTAAATCTGATTTTAAAGCAATTGCCGCATTAATAACGGCAAGACCAACAAGTGCAGTGGCCCGAGATGAAGTTGTCATACCCGTTTTAATTTGTGCTTCGGTATCAACATCAACCTCAATTATATCTGGATCTATACCTGTTTCCTGACATAATGTTTGTAATGCCATATTATTCACTCCCTGACCCATTTCGGTCCAACCATGCTTAAGAATAACTTTCTGTTCAGAAATAATATCAATGATTACTTTAGACTCATCAGTCATTCCATTTCCAATACCAGAGTTTTTAATACCACATGCTAAACCAGAGAATCTTGCATTTTGATAATCATCTCTTAATGATTCAAGACATGCCCGAATCCCAACTCCAACGAGCTTTTGACCCGTTGATGTTGTAAGTCCGTCAACAAGCGCATTATCCCACCTAAATTGCCAACGATCGAAGCCACCTTTCTTACAGATATCATCAATGCAACTTTCAAGTGCAAAAGCAACCTGATTTGCACCAAAACCTCTCATGGCACCGCTGGGGATACTATTTGTATAAACGGTTTTTGCTTCAATGTCAACTATTGGAATATAGTAACCTCCGGATGCATGCCCAGCAACTCTTTCCATGACCTTGGCTCCAACAGAAGCATATGCGCCAGTATCACCTACAGCTCTCAGTTTTAATGATGTTAACTTTCCGTCAGCATTTGCTCCAACACTTATATTCATATAAACAGGATGCCGTTTCGGATGTAACCTTATTGATTCTTCTCTGCGCAAAGTAATCTTAATAGGTTTCTTTAGAAGATAACTAAACAATGCTGTTTGTCCTTGAATACTTAAGTCCTCTTTACCACCAAATCCTCCACCATTGGGAACAAGAATAACTCTTACTTTTTCTTCAGGTATACCAAGTATCATAGCTACTTGACGCCTGTCTTCGTAAATACCCTGACTCTGACTATATAGTATTATACCATCTATATTGTCAGGAAGTGCAATGGATGATTCTTTTTCCAAAAACCCATGTTCAACTCGTTGGGTCTCATAATTCCCTGAACTATAATATGCTGAATCCATTAAAGCTCTATCAACTTTACCGGTTTTAATTACAGTTGTTTCGAAATTGTTAGGTCTTTCAGGATGAATCTGAATACTGTTTAAAGCTTTAAATACATCAGTAACCGGCTCAAGTATCTCATATTTGATATCAATAAGTTCTACAGCCTCTCTGGCAATTTTATCACTATCGGCTACAACACCGGCAATTACATCACCAATATAATTTGTAATCTGACCCTCATTAACCATCACTGGCCAATCTTGAATAATCAAGCCTACCTTTTGCTCTCCCGGAATATCATCAGCCGTAAAAACACCATGCACCCCAGGATAATTTTTTGCCTTGGAAATATTAATCTGAACAATTTTCGCCCTTGGGTATTCACTAAATTTTAGAGCACCAAACAACATCCCTTCAATATGAATATCATCCACAAAATCTCTTTTGCCAATTGCTGTATTATAAGCATCATATTTTGGGTGGGCAACGCCAACTTTACCTGAGGTTGTTGTTATTTCTAACTTATCATTATTGCTTATTGATTCGGCTGCAAATTGTATGGCATCTTCAATCTTTTTGTATCCTGTGCATCTACATAAATGTGGTTTTAACGCTTTTTGGATATCTTCGATACTGGGTTGAGGATTTCCGTCAAGCAAAACCTTAATACGACCAATAAAACCTGGTGTGCAAAATCCACATTGAACCGCCCCTTTATTAACCATTGCTTTTGCAATAGTATCAAGAATATAGGGAGGGAAACCTTCTGGAGTGGCTACAATTGCCCCTTCAAGCTTTGCCATTTTTACCACACAACTTAACATAGCTTTTCCGTTGATCTCAACTGTGCATGCACCACATGCAGCTTGAGCAGAACATCCATCCTTAACAGAGGTGATATTTTTATCTAACCTCAAATAATCCAACAAGGATTTCTGATTATCACCTTCATAGGTGATACTATTATTGTTTAATTGAAAAGATATCATTTGAGTAGTTTATCTAGTTCTTCTATGGTTGGATTAATTGACTTCGGCATTGATACAATTGTACCAACGGCTCCAAGATCTTTTAATCCACTTCCTGTTAGTAATACAATATTATTTGAGTTCTCAGGAATATTATTCATACCTTGATATGATAACAATCCTGCAAAAGCTGCTGCTGCTGCCGGCTCTGCAAACAATCCGGTTTTTTTTGAGAGTAAAGAAGAAGCTTCGAGAATATCCTTATCCGAAATCGAAAGCCACTCTCCCCTATATTTACTAATATAATTTTTTGCCATATGAAAGTTTCGTGGAATATCCACTGAGATAGAATCGGCAATTGTGGAACTAGATTTGATTACAAAACTTTCATTCTCTATATTCCTAACCAGATTATCACTTTTATCTGCCTGAACTGCAATGACTATGGGCATATGATCAATAATGCCAAGTTTTAGAAGATCTTCAAAGCCTTTATAAATCCCCGATATAATTACACCATCTCCAACGGGAACGAATATTCTGTCCGGCACTTGATGGTTCATCTGTTTGTAAATCTCAAACGCCACAGTTTTTTTCCCTTCGATGGTAAGTGGGTTGAAAGCTGTATTACGGTTATACCAACCAAACTTATTGGTTGCCTCAATGCTCAAATCAAAAGCATCATCATAGGTACCTTTAATAGGAATAATTGTAGCTCCATACATAAGTATTTGGGAAAGCTTGGCCATAGGGGCAGACTCTGGAACAATGATAATTGCCCTTTGGTTTTGTGATGCACAAATGCCTGCAAGTGAAGATCCTGCATTTCCAGTTGAAGCAGTCACAATAGTATCTATACCATTTTCTTTGGCATATGCAGAAACAAGTGAGGAAGCTCTGTCCTTAAACGAATATGTCGGGTTTTGTGAATCATCCTTTAGAAAAAGATTAAAAGGTAGTTTGAAACTATCTATGTCGTATAATGGAGTATTACCAATGGCCAAATTTGGAAAACTTGTAGCATCTTCTATTGGTAATATGTCAAGGAAATTATTTTTTTCAAGATTATCAAAAGATACATCTGAAGCTATCAAATCATCATAATTATATACCAACTTCAACACACCCATCGGTGGTGTATCTGATGTGTTTTTCAACTCACATACCGGACATAAATAGGACACTTCGTCTAGCTCATATACGGTGCTGCAATTGACACATTCAAAATGATAACTTTTCATTTTTACAATAATTCTAATGCTTTATTTTTAACTAAATATACTCGTTCATCACACCTGTTCTACTATTAAATTCCATTATTTTCTCATCCCAATCTGCTACCTCCGAATATTTAGATTTCCAATAATTCTCATCATACCATTGATCGTTTAATTCCTCAACTGTTTTGCCTTGTTGTTCAATCCATGTAAAATACTTAAGATTATGCATCCGCTTTTTCTCATAATATGACATTTCAATCATGTGGTCAATATTTAACCCTAACATATCAGAGTCAAAACTTACTGCTGCATCTCTATTTGTGAATTCTCCATGTAGCTGATTTTC
>CALCGQ010000187.1 GCA_937901015.1 uncultured Bacteroidota bacterium
AGCGAAATGCTTTGTTGTGTTAAATACTCTTGTATATCAAGGTATTAGGTGTTAGGTAAATCGGTCAAGCCATGTTCAAAATCAAATCTAAATTAGTTTTCCAAATAATATTAGTTTTATTTCTATTTAATAGCAAGCTTTCAATAGCCCAATTGGTTGTTGATCAGACTTTAACTCCCGAACAGTTAGTACAACAAATTCTTGTAGGTTCTGGGGTATCTGTTTCCAATGTTTCATACTTAGGAGATCCTATAATTGGGATTGGGAGTTTTTCTCAAGGTGACAATACAAACATTGGAATTGATGAGGGTGTAATACTAACATCAGGAGATATTACAAACATTCCTGGAGAATGCACTACTAGCGTTGGAGGAGGGTTCCATAACCCAAATATAGGTGATCCTGATTTGGCTGCTTTAATTGGTCTAGATTCCAGTCAAATTAATAATGCAGCAATCTTAGAGTTCGATTTTATACCACAAAGTGACACATTAACATTTAGCTATGTTTTTGGTTCCGAGGAGTATAATGATTATGTATGTAGTGGTTTTAATGATGTTTTTGGCTTTTTTGTTTCTGGACCAGGTATTAGTGGTCCTTATTCGAATAACTCAGAGAATATTGCCATTATTCCTGGATCTGTTCCTCCTTTACCAGTAGCTATTAATTCAATTAACAATGGTACTCCAGGAACATTTGGTCAACCTGATGGTTGCATTTCTTTGGATTACTCATATTTATATGTTGATAATTGTGAAGGAAGCTTAGGTGGAACAACAATAGCCTTCGATGGTTTTACAGTTGTTCTCACAGCACAGTTAGTTGTACAGCCATGTTTAACCTACCATATTAAGCTTGCCGTTGGTGATGCAATTGATGGGTCCCTAAATTCTGGTGTATTTCTGGAGGCAAATAGTTTTTCATCAACTGGGATTTCCATCAATACCGAATTCACAGCTTCAGCAACTAGTTATGCCTCTTTTGTAGAAGGATGTAATGATGCAACGATTTATTTTGAATTATATGAAGCACTTGATCATGACTATGTAGTTGATTTTACAATGTTGGGAACTGCAACCAACGGAGTTGATCATACTTTTATTCCAGATTCATTGGTAATTCCAATTGGGCAAACTCTTGATTCTTTGGTTATACAGGCTTTTCAAGATAATACCATTGAGCCAACTGAAACAGTTATTATCGCTATGGATTATGAATCATCTTGCAGTACTGCTGAAGATACGTTAAGATTTCAAATTTTGGATAATACGGTTCTGTTTAGTGGTTTAGAGCCACTGTATTGTGGAGATGTACTTGCGGATACTCTTTATGGATATCCATCTGATGGTGTTTTTTCAGGACCCGGAATGATAGATAGCATCTTCCACCCATCACTTGCAAATGAGGGCTTAAACGAAATTTATTTCACAAAGTATTTCATTGATACTACAGGTTCATCACCTGATACAGTTTGTATAAATGAGCAAATGCTTGCAACAAACGTAGCTTTTGCAGCAATTGCCTATGCTGGAGCTAACGACACCATATGTCAGGGCGATCCTTATGATTTTGCCTTTGCACCAAACTTACCCGATTCCATAAGTTGTGATTCCATAAAATGGATTACCAATGGATTGGGATCATTTAATGATGCCAGATTAATTCATCCCATATATAATACCATACCAGCAGAGCTTGGAAATGTAGAGTTATCCCTTATTGCTTATGGAGTTCTTCCATGTGGCAACGACACCTCCACGATGATACTAACAGT
>CALCGQ010000188.1 GCA_937901015.1 uncultured Bacteroidota bacterium
AATTAGGTATTTTTGAAAATTCCATTTCACTGAAGAATCCTTGTAACCGTTTAGCTCTTCGGAAGTAAGCCACTCATAAATTGGAGCTTGGTCATTACCTTTTACAGAAATTTTAGACATCATGGGAAATGAAACCCCATAATTCAAGGAGCAGAAATCTTTGATTTCCTCATCTGTTCCAGGTTCTTGCTTCAGAAAATTGTTAGCAGGAAAACCTATTATTACAAAATCATCGTCTTTATATTCTTTGTATATCTGCTCAAGCTGTTCATATTGTGGTGTTAAACCACATTTGGAAGCAACGTTTACAATCATCACTTTTTTGCCTTTAAGCTGTGATAATGGAAAATCATTTCCATCAATATCTTTGACCGTAAAGTCGTAAATGCCTTGGGCACCTGCAAATGTTGCTACAAAAAGTAATAGTGTTACAAATATTGTGTTTCTATTTATCATAATTATAATTTTAGGCAAAACTAATAAAAGCTGTAAGTCAAATTGTTATGGAGATGTTAATCTGAGCTTATTATGGCAGTAATTGGGTAATGATCCGACATATTCTTTTTAATACGTTTATAACTCAGTGTTTTGAAAGTATTACTAGTTAGTATATAGTCTATTCTTAGAAATGGTATTGGGCCTGCATAGGTTCTGCTTATTCCATTACCCTTGCTAACATAAGTATCTCTAAGGTAACTACTTATTTGTTTATATACCCATGAAGAAGGAGTATCGTTAAAGTCTCCGCAAAGTAATATCTTGTATTTTGTTGAGTCAATTATTTTGGTTAGATAATCCATCTGTTTTTCCCTAAGACTATATGCTTCTGTTAGCTTAAAGTAGATATCAGTTGCTTGATTTCTAAACTGCTGGGTGTTTTCTGCTTCTGGGTTTGTTACGAAATCGAGATCAGATGGAAGTAGTTTAATACTCGCTAAATGAATATTAAAGACTCTGATAGTATCTCCATTAATTATTAAGTCTGTGTAAATACCAAATGATCTGGACCCTTCAAATTTTAATTTCCCCTTATTAACAGCCTTGTATTTTGAAAATGTAACAAGTCCAAGTAACTGATTATATTTCGGATTATAATAACTTTCATAATAGTAAGATGTCATACTAAGTGTATCTCTGATATCTTTTATTGGCTCATAAAGTTTTTTATTTGTAGAGTGGTATTCTTGAAGACAAACAATATCAGAATTTTCTTCTTTCAGGAAATCTATTATTTCATTTCTAGTTGAAGTAATAGTTGGTTTTATTTCACGTTCATCAAAGTTCTTTACATTGTAGGATAGCAACTTAGTGTCTTCCACTTTCTTTTCTGAAGAACCAGTTATTGTAAATTGAAAATTTCTCTTAATCTGACCAAAACTTACAATGAAAATAACAGCATATATTAATGCATATCTACTTTTTTTTAGAAGCCAATAGACAAACATAATAATGCTGGCAAAAAGTATAATGGGATAAACTAATGTAGTAGGTTGAATTGGTAAAAAATCAGAAGGAGCAATATTACCTGCAATTGATGACAATAATAGTGTGCTTCCCAGAATTATATTTATTGTTAGGACAAATGCACTGGATATATTTAGTCTACTATTGATAATTATTTCGGTTAATTATTTTTTATTACTCGTTTTAAAAAGCATTTCCTTCTCTTTTTTTGAGAGGCTACTATAGCCAGATTTAGAGATCTTATCAAGAATTACATCAATTTCTTCTTGTGAAGCTGCTCTCTTATAATTATACTCATCATCGGATATTGGTCGCCCACTTTTCGGACGTGTAGTGTCAAATTTACTGTTTTTATTATTCCAAGTAAATTTTGGAAGTTTAAATCCATAGAACATGCTGTAGAAGTCATTACCTTTTTTCAATGAGAAAGCATAAATGAACCCCCATAAAGCACCACCAAGATGAGCTATATGACCACCTGGATTATTTGATTCAATACTTAGTACATCAATAACAATAAAAACAATGGCTAAATATTTGAGTTTGAATTTTCCAAAAAGGAAAAGGTGAACCGTATAATCAGGAACATATGTGGATATGGCAATTATTATTGCTAATACAGAGGCTGATGCGCCCATTGCGATTGAAATATCCGTAATGGATGTGAAAACTGGAAATATATTAAATGCAAGTATAAAAAACAGACCTCCAAAAATTCCACCAATAATATATGTCCATAATAACTTAGTCTGACTCAGATATTCTTGAAAAATCATTCCTCCAAAATATAGCATGATCATATTAAAAAGGAGATGAAAGAATCTGTCCTGCAGAAACATATATGTAAATAATGTCCATGGTTTTGTGACAATGGCTCCGAGTTCAGCAGGTAATGCTAGTATTCTCGCCATTGGGCTGATATCTCCTGTGGCTGATAATCCAAGTAAATTAGAAATTAGCCCAATAATATTTACAAGTAAATATATTGCAGTATTAATGAGGATTAGTCTTGAAAGCACATTTTTACCAAAAAAAAGTTGCTTAAAGAACTCACCTGTATTTCTCTGTGGTTGATTAAATTCAAACATAATAACTTATCAATTGGATGAAGCAACTAGTTAAAGCTACTTACATCACCTTTCTTTTTCCAGAGCATAATTAGAAAATACCCAAAAATCATACCTCCTAAATGGGCAAAATGAGCCACATTGTCACCAGGGTTATTTGCAAATCCCATATATAGTTCGATTGCACCATAAATCATCACAAAATATTTTGCCTTAACTGGTATTGCAAAGTATACATAGATTAATGAATTAGGGAACATCATACCAAATGCTAATAGAATCCCAAATACGGCTCCAGATGCTCCAACTGTTGGAGTATTAATTATGGAATTTAGTTCTCTCATTCCAGGATCCTGATAATTCATTCCTCTTTGTATTATCTCAGATCCCTCTTGTAATACCATTGCAATTTGTTCAGGTGCTAATCCTGATTCTACGGATTTAATTCTTATCCAAGCGATAACAATCTGAACCACTGCTGCTCCGATACCAGTTATTAGATAATAGTTTAAGAATCGCTTTGGTCCCCATACGTTTTCAAGTGTATTACCAAACATCCAAAGGGCAAACATGTTAAATAAGATGTGTGAAAAACCACCGTGCATAAACATGTATGTTACCATCTGCCATACACCAAAATCTTGAGATAGGGGATAGTGTAAGCCTAAATACTTAACCATATCAATATGGAAAGTACTACCCACAATCATAGTTGCTAGAAAGAATATTCCATTAATAATTAGAAGGTTCTTTACAACTGGTGGTAGCATTGTAAAGCCTGAAGGTCTATATTGTTGCATAATTTAAAATCAAATTTATTGAAAAATCAAAATACTTGTCAGGTATTTGATTTTGCTTGTACAAGATTAGCAAGATCATTAATGTTAATGATTGTTAGAATATTTTTCCCATCCGGGGATATTCGAGGAACATTGCACATGAACAATCTGTCAAAAATGTCCTGCATTTCTCTCTCATCAAGTTTAATGCCAGATTTAATTGCTGATTTAATGGCAATAGATCTGGCTAAACTAATGTTTTTATCGAAGTTAAGATCATTGTTGCTGGCCTTATGATTTTCAATGATTGTTTCAATCATATTTACCGCATTAATGTCTTGCAGATCAGATGGTGTGCCAGTTATTACAAAGTCATTGGTTCCTGCTTCTTCAATCCTAAAACCAATTTTATTAAGATCATCATTTAGTGATTTAAGTATTTGAGTATCATCAGGTGATAGATGGATGTTTTGTGGGAACAATTGTTGCTGGGAATTTTGGTTTGATCTTTTCAGATTGTCAAGTATTTCTTCATACTTTATTCTAATATGAGCAAGATTTTGATCAATAACCATCATTCCTGATTTCACACTACATACTATGTATCTATTGTGAATCTGCATAAATTTATTGCTATCGAAAGTTGCATCTGGATCAGTGCTAATGTTTTGAAATACATTTCTCTCAATAACGGGGTCATTTGTTTTTTTGCCATTCTCATATAGAGATTCCCAATTTTCAACACTAGGCTTCTTGAATTGAAATGAACTGTCAGCTGATGATGAGGTCTTTTTTTCAAAAGGATTGAAATCAGGGTCAATTTTTATGGATGGCTGTTTTAAATCCGTTGATGGAGAGGTTCTGAAAGCTGCTTCTACATCGGGATTTACATCGAAGTCGATTGTTGGTGTTAGTGCATGTTTACCAATGGATTGTTTTACAGCAGCATGAAGTACTGCATAAACATATCTTGCATCCTGAAAGTTTACTTCAGTTTTTGTAGGGTGAATATTAATGTCAATATCCTTTGGATCAATATCAATTACAATGAAATAAGATGGGAAAGAATCAACAGGAATTAATTCTGTGTACGCATTGTTTACGGCATGATTCAAATAGGCATGTTTAATAAACCGTCCATTTACAAAGAAGTATTGCTCACCTCTGGTTTTCTTAGCAAATTCTGGTTTACCTATAAAACCTGAAATTTTTACTAAATCGGTTATTTGTTCAACTGGCAACAATCTTTCGTTGAATACATTTCCAAACAATGATGCAATTCTTGATTTTAAACTACCTGGTAGTAACTTGTATATCAGTTTATCACCGTTGTAATAGCTAAAACCTACTTTTGGATTTATCATCGATACTCTGATGAATTCCTCATTTAAATGTCTTAATTCAACATTATTGGATTTAAGAAAGTTTCTTCTGGCTGGAACATTATAAAAAAGATTCTTAATCATTATGCTTGTGCCCTTTGAGCACTGACATGGTTCTTGACTTACTAAGGTCGAACCTTCAATATTAATACAAGTACCAACATCTTCTCCTTCTGTGCCAGATTTTAGTTCAACATGAGCAATCGCTGCAATTGATGCCATGGCTTCACCTCTAAATCCCATTGTCTTAATGGCAAATAAATCTTCAGCCTTACTAATTTTTGAAGTGGCATGACGTTCGAAAGCCATTCTGGCATCAATTTCTGACATTCCATATCCATCATCAATAACTTGAATAAGTGTTTTACCTGCATCTTTTATGGCCAAAGTAATGTTTGTCGCTCCTGAATCAACAGAATTTTCCAATAGTTCCTTTGCCGCCGAAGCAGGTCGTTGAATAACCTCCCCAGCAGCTATTTGATTTGCTACAGAATCTGGAAGTAACTTTATAATATTTGACATATAGAGTCTGCTTAATTTGTTACTCCAAAGGCTTTTAACATATTCTCAATTATGTCCGTAAATAGTATAAAGTAAATACTTAAGCCTATAAATGAGCCATATACAAGATATGTTATTGTCTTTGAGAGTGTTGATCTACCTTCATTGATACCACCTCGTTCCCATCTGCTCGACATTCGTAAACGAAGTTCTTCATTATGTTTTAGTTCAGTTTCAACGCCTAGTATGGCTTTTCTCTTTTCTAGTTCATCTTTTTTCTGATCGTAATAACGAGGTTTGAAGCTAAACGATTTCGGTCTTGGAGTTTTGAAAAATGTTAGAGCCATGATTTTTATCTTTAGTGCAAAATTATATCATTTTAGAAAAGGAAACCAATTGTGGCATAAACAAAGAAAGTTAAAATTGCTTAATAGTTTCTTTTAAGTCACAATATCAGAAGATTAAGTAGGTAATACAATTGTAAATGTACTTC
>CALCGQ010000189.1 GCA_937901015.1 uncultured Bacteroidota bacterium
ATCTTCCATATGTTGTTTATGTGGAACCAATATACCCTATCCCTGAACCTGAGAATTACACGGGCCGTACATTGCATCGTTCCAATGCCATTTCCACCAATTATGGTGCTGGGCGACAGTTTGATGGCACCGGCGTAAATGTTGAGCTACAAGATGATGGAATCATAGGCCCGCACATTGACTATCAAGGAAGGATTCTCGACCAATTCATGAATTACAACTGGGGAGATCATGGAGATCATTGTGCCGGTACAATTATGGCTGCAGGCAACATAGATCCTCATGCAAAAGGAATGGCCTCTGGTGCCGAACTTTATGTTTATGGCGCCGCACCTTATTACCCTGGATTCGAAGCTATCCCTCAAGACTATTATCCACTTGCGATCAGAATTACCTCAACTTCATATAGTAATGGGTGCAATGCAGGTTATACTTCTCTTGCCAGAACTATGGATCAACAGATTCGAGCATATCCTTCGTTAATGCATGTCTTTTCTGCTGGAAATGCTGGTGGTTCTGACTGTGGTTATGGAGCCGGATCTGGATGGGGTAATATTACAGGTGGACATAAGGCTGGAAAAAATGTTATTACAGTTGCCAACCTAAATTATCTTGATGAATTGAGTAGCTCAAGTAGCCGAGGACCTGCACATGATGGTCGTATTAAACCTGATATTGCAGCCAAAGGATCAGATGTATATTCAACAATCGACCCCAATGATTATGACTATAAATCAGGCACATCTATGTCATGTCCTGGTGTAGCTGGAACACTGGCTCAGCTTTTTCAGGCCTATCGTGAAACCTACAACGGGGAAGATCCAATGGCCGGACTAATGAAAGCCTTTATATTGAACACAGCGGAAGACCTTGGTAACCCGGGGCCTGATTTCAAATATGGGTGGGGTCGAATCAACGCTCTGCGTGCGGTAAAAGTTATTGAAGAGGCCCGATTTGATTCTGCAATTGTGAATCAGGGTGATGTCAACGTGCACTCTTTCAATGTTCCAACAGATATTGCACAACTTAAAATTATGGTTTATTGGACAGATTATGAAGGATCTACAAATACTAACTGGGCTTTAGTTAATAATCTTAACATGACTGTTACCGACCCAACGGCTACTTCATGGAATCCTTGGAAATTAAGCCACTATCCTGATCCTGACAGTCTGAATATGCCTGCCACAAGAGGAGTAGATGATCGTAATAATATGGAGCAAGTAACCCTAACTGACCCTCTAAGTGGTACATATACTGTCAATGTGGAGGGTGTAGCAGTGCCACAAGGACCTCAAACCTATTATATTGTTTATGAGCTAATACCAAAAGGCGCTATTCTTACTTATCCAATTGGTGGTGAATTATTGGAACCCGGTAAATCGGAGATAATACGTTGGGATGCATTTGGTAACAATGGAACAACCACCCTTGAATTTTCAGCAGATAATGGCCTAAACTGGGATACCATCGCCAGTGATATTCCAGGTGAAGAACGTAGTTATAACTGGAGAGTTGCATCTGACATTTCAAACGAAGCATTAGTTAGGATCACCTCCAACGGAATATCATCACAAAGTGAAGCTCCTTTTTCTATTCTTGGAGTTCCATGTAACTTACAAATTGACTGGGCGTGCGATGATGCAATTCACCTTAGCTGGAGTGAAGTTAATGGAGCAACCTCTTACCAGATTTACAAACTAGGCGAAAAATATATGGATCCCATTGATGTCTCCTACGTAAACTCTTTTCTACTTACAGACACAAACCTAACCGATCAATCTTGGTTCAGTGTAGCTGCCATTGCGGCAAATGGTGCAATAAGCGAAAGAGCATTAGCTGTTCCAAATGATCAGGGCACCGCTAATTGTAATCCTGTTGACGCAAAAATGGTTTCGATACCATCAGTCGATTGGGGTATTTATCAAACCTCAATGGATCTAACTGCAATTCCTGTAACAGCGGAGTTGAAAAATTTCGGAACAGAACCTATTACTAATCCGGAGTTAAGTTTTCAACTTGATAATGGCGACATTCAATCTGAAACATACTCTGGTACAATTAATCCAGATTCTGTGCTTCAGCATACATTTGCCCAACAAATCAGTTTGTCTGATACTGGAACTTACGTTCTAAAAGCCTGGGTTACCTATGCAGAGGACCAGAACCCTGATAACGACCTTGTGGAAGTACCCATAAAGGTAATTGAAGGCAGTACCATTTCATTTGGATATATGCAGACATTTGACAGTTGGACAAGCTGCTGGCCTGTCCCAATTTGTGAATTGTATAACTGTGAACTTGAAGAAGGATGGAATAATATGACAAATGATGTTTATGATGACCATGATTGGAGAACTTTCTCTGGTCCCACAAGCAGCATTATGACAGGTCCTTCAGTTGACCATACAACAGGTACAGTAGACGGTCAATATTTATATATGGAACCTTCAGTTTACTGCCTCAACAAAAGCGCAATTGTATCAGCTCCATGCCTTGATCTTACAAATGGCATTGAGCCAATGCTCAGTATGTGGTATCATGCATATGGTGCCGATATAGGATGGTTTCATGTGGATCTGTTTGCTGGATCTGAAATTATCAGGAATGTTGTCCCTCCTGTTATCGGGAACCAAGGAGATGAGTGGAGAGAGCTGAAAATAGATCTATCACAATGGGTTGGTCAGATAGTAGGCCTGAGATTCAGAGGAGTAACATCCTGTGATCAAGCTGGAGATTTTGCCATTGATGATGTGAGTTTGACCGACATTACTTCTGTTGATCAACTACGGGATGACCTACCAAATCAACTTCAGATATATCCAAATCCAAGTTCAGGAGAGTTTACAATTGCACTAAATAATGTTAATGAATCTACATATCGCATACGAATAGTTGATTTATTCGGACGAGAAGTGTTTACCAAACAAGTTACTACTACTGGTGTAAATCTTAATGAAAAAGTTGATTTATCAGGATTACCGGCAGGAACTTATGCAGTGCAACTGACTGATGATACCAAGATATTTAAGGCAAAAGTGACAATTTGGTAACAATGTAGCCGTTCTTAAAAATGTTGTCTGGTTTTTGCACCTGTAATAACATGCTGATTTTCATTTAATGAAAAATAAAATTCGTGAAGAGGAAATCCTTAATTCGTAAAGAGGAGTTTTTAAACACGCCACACACCTGTATATCAATGCCTACAAACCAATAATCATGTGGGTCATAATAAATAGTGGTGGAGCAGTTATTATAATTCAAAAATTAGTACTCTATAAAGAATTATATATATTTCCTAAATGAAAATACTCATCCTTACTTTTTCATTCTGATTTACAATCCTTTTTCAATCAAATAATTAATAATTTGACTTTACTATTTCTTAAGCTTTATATCGTATGCAAGCAATGCGTTTCCATGTCTGATGTATAGAACACCATTTTTAATTACAGGATGAGAAAAATGCTCTTTAGTACCTTTTTTAACTTTAAAGGTTCCCTTAATTTCAAAGGTTTCAGAATCGATCAAACAAACTTTTCCGCTTTTATGTGCATATGTATAAAGCATTTCATCTGCATAAATTATGGATCCACTTCCTGTTTCAACAGAATCTTTAATTTGCCCAGTATTAGCATTTAACATAAGTAGGTTTTTACTTCTTCCTCCAGCTCCAGTATATATTTTGTCAGCTAACTTTATCATTCCTCCAAAGTAATTCCCAATTAAAGTGTCGTGCCATATTTTTTTTATTGAAGAGCCATCATCAGATAATCCATACTTTAAAAAACCATGACCAATTGGAGCAGAAGTATATATTGCACTATCTTCATATAGTATAGTGTTAGCATGGTTTGGATATTTAGCTGTAAATGATTCACTCCAAAGCAGACTACCTGTTTTTGCATCTATACCCATAAAGTTTTCTTTAGAGTATGTAACAAGAATTTGATTTCCACCAATCTCAACTATTCTTGGAGAATTATATGCTGGATGTTCTCCTTTTGCCTTAGATATCCAAATAATATCTCCACTATATCTATTTAGTGCAACAATGTTTGTGTCTGACCCTCCCGGCATAGCATACACAATACTATCGTTAATTAATAAAGATTGTGCATATCCAAAGTAAGGTGCTTTTCCATGAAAATCATTCAACATATTTTTTGTCCAAAGAATTTCACCATTTTCACTTTTCATACATGCTATATCACCTGTTCCAGATGAGACATATAACAGATCATCAATTAAAGTAGGGGTTGATCTTGTTCCTGGATAGCTAGTATTCCATTCAAAGCCAAAATCTTTTTGCCACTTTAGATTCCCTTTTAAATCTAGAGCAACTACAATTGCTACACTATCTCTAGATGCTAGTATGTATAGGGCACTATCAGTAATAATCGGTGATCCGTAACCTTCTCCCAGATCTTCATTGTACCATAATAATTCCGGACCTTCTTCTGTCCATGTTTTTAGGAGCTCATTTTCTTGATATTTGCCATCTCTATTTTCTCCTCTCCATTGTTCAAATGTTATCTGTTTTTCTACTTTTGTAGAACAGCTAAATAATATTGTTGCAATAAATACAAATAATAAATTCTTTTTCATAATTAATAGAGATTAGTTTTATTTGATGCAAATGTAAAAATAGATTTGTAAAAGATAATTCGGTTATGTTATTGAGATTAAATTTAGATAAGCAAATTAACTAAACCACTATGCATTAGAAACACATAACTGTCTGACGTCAAAGGCAGGGGTTTAACAAATGAATGAAATTCAATGAAAGTTTGTATTAAAAGGAAGACCGCAGTCTGAAGACATAAGAAAAGATTCTTTATATACTTCTGTCTCCTGACTTCGGTCCTAGGTCATAAAAGAAGTTATAGAAACTAAAGTAGCTGCAGTGAAACCTGACTGCCATCGGGCAAGTTTACAAGGTTTTAACCTACAACTAGATAATAATTGTGGCTGAAGCAAAGCATGCCGAAATTTATAATAAATTGCCAACCCATAAATAGATAATAATAATCCAACATATATGCAATTAAACGAAGAATTCTCAAATCAAGTTGTATTGCCTGACTTACTTCCTCCAATAGAGGTTCAAGAATTTGAAAACCTAGAAAGTAAGTATAAACTTGTAAAACAAATAAGCTCTGTATTTATATTGGCCTTAGCTTTGATTGGCTTCTTTCTTTTTACCTATATCTCGTCGGGTAATATACCAATGATAGTGCTAATAGGAGTCCCTTCTATTTTTGTAATAATATTTGTTTTGAGATTAGTCCTCGTCTTTCTCGGTTTTCCGAGAAAAGGATATTTACTTAGAGAACAAGATGTATCATACCGCAGTGGACTACTTATTTACAAACTAACCACCATTCCCTTTAATCGAATTCAACATGTAGAAGTTAGTCAGAACATCATAGAAAAAGGTTTTGGTTTATCAAGAGTTAAAGTATTTACAGCTGGAGGCAGTGTTAGCGACCTTTCGATTCCTGGACTTTTGCCAGATAAAGCTCACCAAATAGAGTCATTCCTATTATCAAAAGTAAGCAAGCATGAGTAAGCCAGATTTAACAAAACCAACCCGACAAGAGTTGCGAGGATTTTTGGTGATTTTAGTTTTTGAAGTTCAAAAAAAAATACGAGCATTTTGGCCTATTTTAATACTTATTTTTGCTCAGAAGAACTTACTACCATCATCAATAACTATTCCTATGGTTCTAGGGATTCTCCTTCTATTATTGATTGTTCATGCCATTCTTTTCTACCTAAATTTTTACTTTTATATTGATGATAATCAGTTTATCATTAAAAAGGGGTATATCCGCAAAAAAGTTCTTTCCATACCACTAGAACGAATACAAAGTGTTAATACGAAGCAAAACCTATTACAACGACTATTGAATGTATATTCACTTGAAGTAGATACTGCAGGGTCAGCAGGAAAGGAACTAAAGATATATTCATTAAGTGGTTCTTATACCGATCACCTAACTCAATTCTTACAATCACATAAGGGAAATGCGGATGATCATAAGTCTGATTTAATTTCAAATATAAATGAAGAAGTTGAAATTCTAAAACTTAGCCACACCGATTTATTGAGAATAGGAATAAGTCAAAACCACCTTAAAACAGGATTAATTATTCTTGCTTTCGGGTCTCAAATAGTTGGTCAAATTCAAGATTTATTTGAAGAAGAAACCGATGCATATTCTGATTCCTTTCAAAACATTTTTTCTAATTCAAGTATTTTGTTTTACGCTGGATTAGCTATTTTCGCTATTGTTGTATCTATCCTTGCAACACTCCTATTCACTGTAGTAAAATATTACGATTTTAAGCTTATTAAGATCGAGCAAAGCTACCGCATTACCGCTGGCCTATTTAATAAGCGTAAAGTATTGCTTCCATTCAGTAAAGTACAACAACTCAACTGGGAAACCGGACCAATAAAAAAGATGTTTGGTATATTTAAAATCAGCTTTAAACAAGCAGTTAGTAAACAAATACAACAAAAACAAGTAGTTGATGCTCCCGGTTGTCTTAAGCAGAATATTGAAATTATCAGAGATGAATTATTTAATGGAGACCTGCCAGATAATAGCGAAAAGATTTATTCACATCGCCGATATTTCAATTTGTTATGGCTCCTAATGGGTTGGCTTCCTGCTGTAATACCAATCGCATTATATATTTTTGAGCCATTGTGGATAATTGCAGGAGGATCATGGTTAATTCTATCTGGGCTGTACTGCTGGAAGATGGTCAGTAAAAGCTATTTCCAATTTAATAAATCTCAATTGATTGTTGGCAAAGGAGCTATAAATACAGTTTGGCAGCAGTCCGAATCATTTAAGACACAATCTGTTGATTTTAGACAATCATTTTTTCAAAAAAGAAGAGGTTTAGCTTCTTTAAGGGTGAACAATGCATCTGGACACATTGATATTCCTTATATCCAAGAAGATGTGGCAAATAAATTAATGAATTATCTTCTTTATCATGTTGAGACATCCAACAAGAAATGGATGTAATACCAAATGTATTACAAGTATTTATTTGACTTTAATTATATATTTTTCTGGCATAACATTATTACTATCACAGTCCATTGATGCTGTTAAAGATTTTAGTTCAATAGTATCTATTCCAAGTGATTTAGCTTTAAAAACAAAGGCATAAGTATAATTACAACCAGCACAGTCTTCCGGGCCGGTGTCAATTGTTTTTGTTTCCAACAAATCAAGATGATTTAATTTCTCTTCATTGGAAATACAATAGTAGCAACATGAGTTAGTGCTATAATATATTTCAACTGTTTCACCAACATTAACTTCATATTTATCTTTGTTTTCATAGTTTGTACAACCATGAAGAAACAGACTAATCAATGATAAAACTAGAATTCGTTTCATGTGTTTATATTACTTATAACCTGAATGTAATAATACTATGCTTTTATACCCCAACTACTTAACACCTCTCAAGTTATTATTAATGTGTTTGTTATGCTAAACTGTAGAAAGCCACTCTTTAATTTATACAAAGTAATAATATAGATTCTTAATGTGGAAATACTATTAATGAACATTGTATTTCTGATTTAAACACTTTCCAGTTGGTGTTTGTGCAAGCCCTCCCAATCCGGTACAACAAAATTTGGAAGGAAGGGCCTTCCCAACAGCTTTCATGGCATCAATTACTTCATTGTATGGAATAACAGGATTGTAGCCACATAGGGCCATGATTGATGAGTTGAGTGCATTGGTTGCTGCCATAATATTTTTTCCTAGGCAGGGTACTTCAACCCTCACTGCAACGGGGTCACAAACAAGCCCAAGTTCGTTTTGCAAAGCCATTGAGGCGGCATCCATAGCCTGTTTAGCAGTACCATCATTTAATTCAATTAGTCCGGCAGCGGCCATGGCTGCTCCTGAACCTGTTTCTACCTGACAGCCTCCCTCTTCTGCTGAAAAAGTATATTTGGCAGCAATAAAAACACCAGTAATCCCTGCTGCAAGGAAAGCCCTTGACATTTGTTTCAAATTAAATTCCTGGTCTTGAAGAGAACCAAACAAAGCTCCTCCCACAACCCCACAACTCCCAGCAGTAGGTGCAGCCACAATAAGTCCCATGGAACTTTTCACTTCCATAATGGCACTGGTATAAGCAATGATCTTGCTATTGATTGTTTTTTGAATATGACCTTTTTTTTCTGCGATCTCAATTAATGCTGACTGATTTCCAAGTATACGGTCTTTATAATGAGTACCTTTTAATCCTTCATCTATGGAATTCTTTACAATAAGAACAATCTCTTCCATTTTCTTTATAATGGAATCTGTATCCAAGCCAGTGCGAGCACTTTCGTATATAATTGCCAAATCTGACAAAGAAAGTCCTTTGCTTGATGCTAAGTCCAGCATTTCATCCACAGTAGTAAAAGGAAGGCTTATATGAGCTACCGATGGAGCTGGCATCACCGGAATTAATTCAATTTTCTGGTACGCATTATTATTCAGAAAGGGATTTTTTTCAATTTGCTTGTGTAAACTTTTGCCAGATTTAATATTTACAAGCAGGTTTCCATTTATATCCCATGATTTGTATAATTTGAAATCCGTAAAACTTGTGTTTAGAATTTGTTCAATTTCTGAAACCTCTTTTGAATTTTCATTTGAAAAAAAGAGAAGGGATTCAAAAAAATCACCCTTTATGGAAACTTTATAATTCCCCCATTCCAATATTTCAAACATACCCCCACCAGTTGAAATGGCCAGTATATTAAGATCTTCACTATCTGGATAGTGAACACTTATTTGATATGCATTTGGATGCTTATTTTCAATATCAGTTATGATGTATTCTATTACAAAGTTACTGTTACCCAAACCTTTTTCATAGTTTATAATTTCAGGATCTGTAATTTCCAAACCCAGCAGACCACCTGCCATACCCATTGCGGAACCCTGTCCTAAGTAAGTGGTAGCCAATGATCCAGCTCTGTCGAACTTAACAATTACTTTATTAAAACTTGGCACGGCTGCTTGCTTGATAATGCTACCAATTCTATGGGCTGCAGCTGTATGCGAACTAGAGGGGCCTCGCATAACCGGTCCCATTACATCATTAAAAATGCTTGGTATGTGTTTTGGTTTCATCTCTAGAAAAAAGTTTATTGCTGTGAATACTTCTCAAATATTGTATTTGCTACAAATAGGTCCTGAACACCTAGCCCTACACTCTCAAAAATCGTTATTTTATTATTATCATACATTTCGCTGACATTGTTGTTAATAAGTTCTCCAATTTCCGATTCTACTATGCTATCAGTAAAAATGTGATCAGTAATTGGTTTTATCAAATCCCCAGACTCTTTCAATACTGATTGTCGTGAATCCACAATAAGTTTCCCCTCTTTAATTATTAGTGGATCTAACTCTTGCATATTGGGTTTGTATGAACCTATGGCATTTATATGAACACCATTTGAAATATCTTTCCGACTAAATAATGGTTTTTCAGAATTGGTTGCAGTACAGATAATATGGGCCAGATGTAAATGCTCAAGATTATTTTCAACTCGGATACTAATCTTCAGTTTTTCTTCCATTTCTGTTTTGACTTTGTTAGCAGCATCTGTGTTAAGATCGTATAACAGGGCTTGTTTTATGGGGCGCACTGCACAAGTAGCTTCCAATAAAGTTTTACCCTGGGCACCACAACCAAATACAGCAACCGTCTCAGAATTTTCTGAGGCCAGTAATTTTGTAGCAATGCCTCCAGCTGCGCCGGTTCGCAGAGCTGTAATATATGCACCATCCATCATTGACAGAATTGCTCCTGTTTTCATATCCAATAATAGTACCACTCCCAAAATGGCAGGTAGTCCCTGAAGGTTTACATCTTTTCTCTGTGTAATAATTTTTACAGCCACCCTACCAAGTTTTTCATTATAGGCAGGTTTAAAAAATAAATCTAAGTTATTAATACCCGAAACATAGCGTTGTGGCACTTTGCTTGATCCATCAGAAAAACTTGCAAA
>CALCGQ010000190.1 GCA_937901015.1 uncultured Bacteroidota bacterium
AAGGTATAAATTTGGCAATCTCTGAACTAAATGCAACAACGAAAAAAACAAAGAAGGCCATCCTTCTCATATTTTTATAGTTACCATCCCATCTTAGTTCAATTAGGTAATTAGCAGTTAATAAAAGAATTACACTCAACATCCCAAGTAGGATGGCATTTCTGATATTAACGAAACTGCTAATGGAAAATTTAAATTTTAGATATAAAATAGATATGATAATTAGCAATGGTGAAATTGCGAAACTCAGGTAGTGGACTATAGTCATTTAGCTGTAGGGTTTATTAAAAATTGATCAAATATAAGAAATGTTTGTAATTTAGTCACCTTAAATTCGACTTGTTCTATGTCAAAAGTAAATATTGTAAGGCTTACCAATGAAGAGATTCGAGATCTTGGAATCGAATCATGGCCGATTTGGGAGAAGGAAATCTCTCGATTCGACTGGACTTATTCTGATGATGAGCAGTGTTATATTCTTGAAGGTGAGTTTATTGTTGAAACAAAGGAAGGTATTTTTAATGTAGTTCCTGGTGATTATGTAACTTTTCAAAAAGGACTCACATGTATTTGGGATATTAAGAAACCAGTTAAAAAATATTATAATTTTTCATGACTGCAGTTCGTGAAGGCAGAGTCCTAAAATCAACGGGTAGTTGGTACACAGTTTTGGATGACCAAGGTGGTCGCCACGAATGTAGACTCAAAGGTTTGTTCCGAAACAAGGGTATTCGAGCAACAAATCCCCTTGCTGTGGGTGATTTGGTTGATTTTACTATTTCAAATAATGAAAGTACAGGGATTATTTCGAAAATCTATCCCAGAAGTAATTACATTATCCGTAAAGCCACAAAACTATCAAAGTCAACTCATATTATTGCAGCAAATATTGATCAAGTAGTAATTATTGTTTCATTGGTCCAACCTCGGACCTCAACAGGTTTCATCGACAGAGTATTAACTACTGCCGAGGCATATCATATACCAGCTACAATTGTTTTTAATAAAATAGATCTGTATGATGATGAAGTGATGGAAAACTTGGAAGATATCGTAGACACTTATACAAGTATTGGATATAATGCCTTACTAACTTCAGTGAAAGAAAGGTCTGGGCTTGATGAATTTGAAATGGCTCTACGTGATAAAATTAGTTTATTATCTGGTCATTCTGGAGTGGGAAAGTCAGCAATAATTAACGCTGTAGATGAAACTCTGGACTTAAAAACTGGAGAGATTTCTGAATATCACAGTAAGGGAACACATACAACAACTTTTGCGAATATGTTTCCTCTTGCTATCGGAGGTATGGTTATCGATACTCCCGGTATAAAAGAATTTGGACTTGTTGAGTTTAACAAGGCGGAACTCGGACAAAGGTTTCCTGAAATAAGAAGATTAATGATGGATTGCAGATTTAATAATTGTATTCACATTAATGAACCTGGTTGTGCTGTAGTGGACGCAGTGGAAAATGGAAAAATGGCGGAGTTCAGATATATTAACTATCTTAACATGATTGAATCATTGGATAAATAAACAACTATGATCGCATCTTTACTTATAAAAGAAGATATACTCCCTCTCACTTTAAACGATAATATTGAGGAAGCGCTTAGTAGAATGAATGATTATAAAGTCTCTCATTTTCCTGTATCTGATAATGGAAGATTTATTGGGATAATTGCTGAAAAAGATATATTAAGTCTTGATAATAAGTATGCTGAATTGCAAAAGGAATGCCTTCATTTTGAAAATTATTATGTGAATTCTCAGCAATATATTTTTGATATTATTAAAATGGCATCTAACCAGAAACTAACTATCATACCTGTGGTTGATGATAGCGGTGGTTATGTGGGATGTATTACTCATGATGCAATAATTGATTTTTTTGCCGTGAGTATGGCAGTTGATAATCCGGGAGGTGTGGTTGTACTGGAGGTAAGTATTAATGATTATAGCTTAACTGAGATTGCTAATATTGTTGAAACTAATGATGCTAAAGTGTTAAGTTCTTATATTGTTTCAAATATAAACTCAACAAAGATTGAAGTAATAATAAAGGTTAGTAAAATTGACATAGGAGCAATCCTACAGACTTTTGAAAGGTATGGATATCCTATACTAGCCTCATTTCAGGAAAAAATTGACTACGACGAGATAAAAGGGAATTATGATTCCTTAATCAATTATCTAAATATTTAATCTGTGAGGTTTTTTCGGCTATTCCTTATTATCAATTGCTTTTTGATCTCAAGCCATTATGTTTTCAGCAATGCTGTTATCGTTGCGGATGACACAGTTGTTACAGTTAACAAAATAACGCTGGTTGGCAATAAAGTAACAAAGGACCAGATAGTGATGAGGGAGTTGGAATTTGATATAGGCTCCATACTAAAGCTGAGTGTACTCGATAGTTTGATGGTTAAAAGTCAACAAAATCTTATTAACCGATCCATATTTAACTTTGTAACCATAACCCGGAGTGAGGGAGAAGAAGAAGTAGATGTGATTGTTAAGGTAGTTGAGAGGTGGTATATTTGGCCTGTTCCTATCCTGCAATTTGCGGACAGGAATATTAATGCATGGATTGAGAAAAGAGATTTAAGCAGAATCAATTTCGGTGTCGATTTGAGAGTGGATAATTTCCGTGGACGAATGGAAGGCCTTAATGTTATTCTGCAATTTGGTT
>CALCGQ010000191.1 GCA_937901015.1 uncultured Bacteroidota bacterium
TGGAATATTTTCGGATTTTTATGTACTCCGCACCGTAGGAACTTTCAATTTCAGCTTTGGCCATACCAATTGCTGTGTTTGATAAGTTTACCGAATCGGTTCTCATGTAGGTTATTTTCCCCGACTCATACAAGCTCTGAGCTATTCTCATGGTGTTTGAAACGGAAAATCCTAGTTTTCGTGATGCTTCCTGTTGTAAAGTAGAAGTGGTAAATGGTGGAGCCGGTGATTTTTTACCTGGCTTCTTCTCCACTGATTTTACGGAGAATGATGCACCAATATGGTTTTCTAAGAATGCCTGTGCTTCTTTTTCCTCCTTGAACTTTGTAGCATATTCCGCGGTAAATACACTGTTTGTACCTTCAGGTATAAATTCACCAACAATCCTAAATGCACTGGTGCTTTTATGATTCTTAATTTCATTTTCACGCTCAACTATTAACCTAACGGCTACCGACTGAACGCGACCTGCTGATAATGAAGGTTTAACTTTTCTCCAAAGGAGTGGAGATAATTCATATCCCACTAGTCTGTCAAGTACACGACGTGCTTGTTGTGCGCTTACTAGGTTATGATCAATGCTTCTTGGTGATTCGATAGCTTTAGTAATAGCTACTTTAGTAATTTCATGAAAAACAATTCTCTTTGTTTTCTCTTCTTTTAAGCCAAGGGCATTAAATAAATGCCATGAAATAGCTTCTCCCTCGCGGTCTTCATCAGATGCAAGCCATACAGTGTCAGCTTCTTTTGCCATCTTTTTTAACTCGCTAACTGTTTTTTTCTTGTCTGGACTAACCTCAAAATTAGGCTCAAAATCATTCTCAACATCAACGCTAAGCTTTGTTTTATTCAAATCCATTACATGCCCAAAACTTGAACGGACCGCAAAATCTTTCCCCAGAAATCCTTCAATAGTTTTTGCTTTTGCAGGTGACTCCACAATTACAAGATTCTTTGCCATAGTGATTAGATTAGTTTGATGCCTGATCGTTCAGGCTAATAAGTTTTAAAAGGTGCAAAAGTATATAAATCTTATAATACGGTTGACTTTTAGTGATTTTTATGAAATAACAGAGTTTACAATAGATAAAAAGGACACTAATTATTGTGTCAAAAATACTTCCTCAATTTCTTCTAATGTATCTGGATTTATTACCCTTAAGCGTATTTTTTCACCATCAATATCAAAAAGGGTTAGGGCATATTGAGTTGAGAAAAAATTTACTGATTCACTCCAAGGAAGAATCTCCTGACCATAGTATGGAGCACCGGCCGATCCATTTGTTATTTGCCATAACGGTCTGCTTACTTTCAGTTTTTTACCAGAATAGTTCTCCGGATACATATTTGTTTTGTTTGTAATTTTCATTCTGCTATAATTATGCTCATCACCACAAAGAAGGATAGCAACCTTGTTGCTTTTGTTAATCATAATGTCAAGAAACTCATCCCTACGTTCAATGATACCCTTATTAACAGGGATGCCTGCAACCGTTGGTCGGATATTATTATTACCAAAATACCACATATCTTTATTGGCATGTCCTCCATTTGGAAAGGCTGGCGTATGAATGGTAACGAAAATGTGATCAATATCTGAATTGGAATCTAGTTTCTCAATTGTTTTCCTAAACCAATCTAGCTGATTATCCATTATATAGCTAAGGGGGTTTCCTCCAATTTCAGGAATCATGCTTATGGAAGGAGTATACCAATAATTTGAATTAAGGACTACCATGGCAATATTACCATAGGTATAATAATAAACGGTTTCACCATATTTCGGGAAGTCAACTTTCTTAGAGTTAGGGTCATAGTATGCACCATCTTCACTAATGGGTCCGTTTAGTGGATTTACAAAATTCTTTGAAAATAATTGCTCGGCTGAATTTTTATCATATGGGAATTTATCCACAGAAATACCATAAGATGTACCATTGTTAAAAACGTTAGTTAGAGCTTCATGATTACCAGCTCCGATATAAAAAGGTATATGATGCCAATATGGTGTTACCGACCTTTTCCAGTTTGCGTATTCAAGATTAGTTTGGCCAATGCTTGAAGAATACCCATTAATCATATCTCCGGTAAACTGAAAGAAAGATGCGTTTTCCGATAAAGCAAGTGCGGCCATTCTTTTCATTATATAGGCATTTACTCCATATATGTTCCTTTCACCACCACCGGCTCCATAACGAGAATCGCTTGTGTATGCAAAGGTAAATGGAGCTTTGCTTCCGCTCTTTGGTGCTGTCTTAAGGCTAAATACGAGTTGGTTATTACCATATTGAACCTTGTAAGTATAATCTGTGGCAGGTTCTAGATTAGTGACAATAATTTCATGATTTGTATCACTTTCTTTGGTGCTGTACTCACTGCCAGAAACTTCAATTATAGGTACGCAACTGTAGTTTGTTTCAAACGAAATTGTTGCTGAATTTTCTGTTATGATATTTACAAAAGGACCTGATATGATAGTTGTATCAACTGTAAACGGACCAGTTTCTCTTATGTTAATAACCCCATCATATATTATCGCACCATAGTTATTTACGATTCTGTATCCGAGTTTAGCCTTACCTATTTCTGCTAAATTAGCAATATCGTACTTGCCTTTCAAAACGCTTAAATCTATTTCAGCTTTACCCTGTATTATCTTTGAGTTTTTATTAAATAATACAGGCTGTGGATAGCGAGAGGGGTTGTTAGGGTACATCCCGAAATATACAATCCCATAAAAGTCTTTGTTATTGAAATCAAAAAATAGGCCTTTGTCAGTGCCCGCAGGGTTGATTCTAATATTATCTAGTGTATAAAATGGAGAACTATTATTAATCCAAGAAGTATCACCAGTTTTTACTGAAATGAAATAAAGACTATCCTTTGAGTCTGACATTACTCCTGATAATACTGATGGTATTTCTTTTGTATTTAACTTAATTTGTTTTTCCTGTGCAAAGCTGTTTATAATTGAAAAAAATATCAGAGTTATTATTGAGAACTTGTTCATTTTTTGATGATTTATATAGGGTTAAATCAAAGACCAAAATTAAATAAATATTGTATTTAGGTAGTCGAGTAATGAAATATGGCCTAACTTTCACTTATAATTTTTTGACATTCTCAAAAAAACAGTAGATTTGCACCGACCATACCAAAAACGAACTATACATATTATTAATACAAACATAGATTTGTTGATGAAAAAATACTTCCGAAAGACCCTAAAACTACTGATGTTGGTGGGTATTGTTTCTCTTATGTTTTCCTCGTGCGTACCACAAAAGAAAATGTTGTACCTGCAGGTACAAGATGAAA
>CALCGQ010000192.1 GCA_937901015.1 uncultured Bacteroidota bacterium
AAATCATTTTTCAGATTTGAACAATTCTCAAAACACAAAATTTTTCACAGTCCCTGCTAATTGTTAACCGCAAAGATCGCAATAAAATTCTCAAAGTACGCGAAGAAAAAAACCCTTGCGTCCTTTGCGAAAACCCTTGCGCACCTTGCATTAAAATCATTTTGCACCTTTCGGATAATAAGCACTAAAACCTCCAAGCTGACACACACAATTCTCTAACCTGACTCAGAGATGTCTCGGTGCTGATCCAGAGCCCTCTCGATGCTGACGCAGAATATTGTCGATGCTGACCTAGAATAACCTTTCTCATAAGATATCCCCTTTCGTGCAGCACGAACTCATTTTTTGCACCAAAAACCATTGTGTTTTTATTTGTCTTTCTTATATTTACATCGATATTAACAACCAATCTGCTAAATGAGATGATCCGGGAGGATCATACATATTAATTATAAACCCAAAATAATCTATTATGACTATTAAAATTAAAGCGTTAGCACGTAAAAATCCACAGGACATTACTGCTCCACCAAAGTACTATGCGACAAAAGTTAATCAGGGTGAGATATCACTTAAAAAACTATCAGCTACCATAGCTCAAATGTCTACAGTATCAAAAACAGATGTATATGCCGTATTAATGGCATTTACTGAGATAATTCCACCAAGCCTGGAGGAAGGTAAAATTGTTAGGTTGGGTGATCTAGGGAGTTTTCACATCTCACTCAAATCAACTGTTTCTGATTCTGCTGAAGAAGTTTCGGCATCAAATGTTGAAAGGCTTAAGCTTATGTTCAGACCATCATTTGAGTTAAAGAATCAGGTTGAAGGCTTTGCTGTTTCTAAGATCTAGTAGGGTTATTATCCGCAAGGAT
This sequence comes from uncultured Bacteroidota bacterium, assembly GCA_937901015.1. GTDB lineage: Bacteria > Bacteroidota > Bacteroidia > Bacteroidales > F082. The sequence continues at coordinate 876 of CALCGQ010000192.1, forward strand.
CGCAATAGGATTCGCAAAGTACGCGAAGAAAAAACCTATTGCGTACCTTGCGAAATCCCTTGCGTACTTTGCGGTTAAAAAACTCTTGCCTTCCTTGCGGTTAACAAAAAGCGATTATTTTTTGTATCTTAGAGCTTTATTATTAACCAATTAACCCAAAAATCATGACTGAAAATCAAATCTCTAAGGTAATATTCAATTGTGCCCTAAAAGTTCATAAAGCCCTAGGCCCAGGCCTACTCGAAAGTGCATATGAAGAGTGCTTGTATTATGAACTCCAAAATGCAGGAGTAAATGTTTCAAAGCAAAAACCACTACCTCTTATCTATGAAGAAGTAAATCTTGATATTGGGTATAGGGTAGATATTATGGTGGATGAAAAAGTAATTATTGAGATTAAGTCTGTTGAGGTGTTAAATGATGTTCATATGGCACAGATACTTACTTATATTAAGTTATCGGATTGTAAACTTGGGATGTTGATTAATTTCAATGTTGCACTGATTAAGAATGGAATACGTAGGGTAGTTAATAATTTGTAATAGATTTGGTCGCAATTAAGATTAACCGCAAGGGACGCAATGGAATTTGCAAAGGTCGCTATTAAGAATAACCGCAACGAGCGCAATGGAGTTCGAAAAGTTCGCAAGGAAAGTTTGTTAAACGGGGTGTAGTGTGATTTATCCGGGGTAACGAAAAACCGCAAAAAACTCCACAGAATTCGCAAAACTCGCTAAGAAAAAATCCTTTGCGAACCTTGCGAAACCCCTTGCGCTCTTTGCGGTTAAATCACCTTGCGGTTAAACCTCTTGCGGTTACAATGGATTACTCATAACATCCTCAATATCCTTAATAGTCTTCGGTATAGCTTTACCCAATACACGATAACCACCTTCAGTTACAAGAATATCATCCTCAATACGGATACCACCAAAATCTTTGTAAGTCTCTACTTTGTCGTAATTGATGAAGTCCATATACTTACCTTCGTTGCGGAATTTGTCAATTAAGTCTGGAATGAAATATATACCTGGCTCTACAGTAAGTACAAATCCAGTTTTTAATTCTTTTCCTAATCTTAAATAGGCATTTCCAAATTCTGTTGCTCTTACAGTATCTTCGTCATAACCAACATTATTCTCACCAAGTCCTTCCATGTCATGCACATCCATGCCCATTTGGTGTCCAAGTCCGTGAGGCATAAATAATGTATGTGCCCCAGCTTCAACTGCTGCTTTTGTGTTGCCTTTCATAATACCAGCCTTTTTTAAACCGTCAACAATCACACCACATGCAAGGAAATGTATTTCTCGATACTTTAATCCCGGTTTGATAGCATCAATGGCAGCCATATTAGCATCAAGCACAATTTGATAAATTTCAGCCTGACGTTCATTAAACTTTCCGCCAACAGGTACAGTACGAGTGATATCACTTGTGTAATTATTATGAGTTTCGGCTCCGGCATCGGTAACCATCATACGGCCTACTTCAAGTACTTTGTCGTGGTGATGGTTGTGCAATGTTTGCCCATCCTGACTAAGTATGATTGGGAAAGAAACAGGTCCCCCAAGTGCAAGTGAAATACCTTCAATGGTTCCTGCAATTTCCTGCTCCACACGACCAGGTGTAGCAGCCATACGCATTGATGTGGTATGCATTTCATAGGCAATATCAACAGCCTTTTCAATTTCAGCTACCTCTGCATCACTCTTAATTTCTTTAAGCTTAACAACTGCCTTAATAAGTTCCATTGATGCAGCTGGTTTAACTTCAGCATTTGTCAAGCCAAGCAAACTTGATAATTCAATGATTGTTTCACCACGGTAGGGAGGAAGGAAGTGAATCTGACGTCCTTCGTTTTTAATGGCGGCAATAAAGTCGGCTATTTCAGTATATTGAGCTGTGTTTTTCACACCAGCTTTTGCTGCAAGATCGGCAACCTTTGGCTGAACTCCCATCCATATAACATCATCAATATCGAAGTCATTTCCAAATATGTAATCCTTGTCATTGTCAAAATCTATAACTCCGGCGAACCCTGGATTTTCCAGTCCGAAAAAGTATGAAAAATGACTGTCCTGACGGAAATGATAAACATTTGCAGGATAATTAAACGATGCATCAACATTACCTAGTATCAAGGCAATACCTGATTTTATCTCTTTTTTAAGTAACTCTCTTCTTTTGGTATAAACTTCTTTATTAAACATATACTTGACTTTTTAATTCCAATATTAATTTTTGAATCTGTAAAACTATGAAAAAATGGAATGTGGATGAATTGTTTATGAATTGTTGTGAATTATCATTCATTAAATTGTAAAGCAACTCAACACCATTAAATGGAGTCATAATTATTACATTATGATTTAGTTCGAAAATATGTCATGTACTTAATAAGTTATTACCTTTGATTGTTATATCAGAGGATCCAAAAACTAATAACTATAAAGTATTTTTCAATTAGTGTCTAATGGTAAAAAGTATTTTGACTATTTATTGACTTAAAAATCATTCCTATGAGATTTAATGACTGTAAGGTGATTCTTTTTCTATTGTTTGTTGCTCTTGCATTTCCCGATGCAGTTCGGTCTCAAACTGATGGTTTAGGGAATAAAAATCAGTCATTAGTCGATACCCTAGCATATATTTATGGATCAAGTGAATTACTTGTAAACGGACCAATGTATTATCAGAATCATAGAATGGCCAATGGAACTCCTTTTCTTCGTGATCAGAAGTTTGTAAGGGGTGAGGTTTTTATAGCTGGTAGACAATTCTCAGGTCTTCAAATTAATTATGATATATCAAGGCAGATACTAGTTTTATTGGTCTCAACACAGCAATCGAAGCTTATTGTCTCATTGTCAGATAAGCTGATAGATTCGTTATATATTTCCAATGAACTCTTCGTAAATGCTAGATATATTGATGAGAGTGGTTTTCCTTATTTGCATGTAATTAGCGATGGAACTTATCAAATGTACATTGGATACGAGAAACAGTTTATTAACAGATATAATGATGATGATCCACATGGAAGATACAGTAGCTCTCAGAAAACAATATTTATTAAAAAAGATGGTG
>CALCGQ010000193.1 GCA_937901015.1 uncultured Bacteroidota bacterium
CGATATAAAGCGTTGTGGCACTTTGCTTGATCCATCAGAAAAACTTGCAAAAGCTTGCTCCATTGAAATTATTGCCTCTTTCATGCTAATCAGCTTTACCATTTCTTCGGTATTTAGCATCTTTATATCTTGAAAAATATGGTCGCTCATACTGAGTATTTTATTTTTGGTTCTATCTTAATACTAATTAATATTTAATTAATGGCGTCCTAAATAATATAAGTAAGTGAGTGGTAATTTAGAAACTAATTAAGTATCTCAAATTACCGTTGAGTTTTACAGCATAAAATAAATCTTCTCACATGTCAAAGATAAATTTATTCTCTCAGAATATTTCAGAAATAGGTATAGGCTGTTTAACGTCATTGGTAATAAAGCGAATATTAATAGCACATTTTGATACTTATCTGGTATTAGATAGAAAATTTTAATCCTAATTATTAATCTGCGCTAGTGGAGTTTAACTGCAACATTACAATTGTTTTCCCAATAGCAATTTTAACATGCTCCCCATCATTTTTTGCTTACTAACCTTTTCATTAAGAATACCAAGGTACAGCATCACCGCATTCTTAGGAGGTACTGTTTTCTTCTTTGTCTCCATAAGGTGCATCGCTTCTTTTTTACAGGTTGTAACACATAAACCACAACCAATGCACTTATCGAGATCAATAATTGCCTTACTATCATCCATAAGGATAGCATCCATCTGACACCTTGCTAAACATAAAGTACATCCATTACATGCCTCATCATTAACCTGAGCATAAAAATTATGTGCAATAAGCTCTGCTGGTTTACCATATTTTTTTGCCGAAGTAAGAACTCCACAGCAACATCCGCAACATAAGCATATACAAAATGGTTGAAGTGAGTTTCCGGGTTGCAGCACCAGACCTTCTTTTTCGGCCCGATCCATAATATTCAGACATTCATCTTTTGAAATGACCCTTGCCTGACCTCTGTCCAAATAAGCTGATGCACCAAAAGAAATACATACTTCGATATCATTACTTTGCTTACACGGTTTTCCGAGCAAAGCCTCACCTTCTTTACAAACACAATTTGCAACAGCTATGGTCTGGTTGGTTTCTTGAACTATCTTTCGCATATTGTCGTAGGTGGCAATATTATACTCAGGAACAATGGCATTCATATGAGGGCTAGCACGTAGCTGAGGCAAAGAACTTCTAAAAAATTCATCATTAAATCCTTCATCAAAATACTGATGCAACAACTCCATGAATTCTTTGCTAAGATGCCCTAACTGAAACTCAAACATTCCAATTGCCAGCATTGCATTACTATATTTGAAAGGCTCTTTCTTTGACCGATTAATAGACCCGCTTAAATACATCTTATCCAGGACTTTGCGTAAGCTATCTAGCTCATATTCTTCATTAAACTTACGTTTCATTCTTTTCTGAACTGTAGGCACGGAAGAGTTCCCAAGGCTAAGGCAAAGTGCCACTTTGGTCTCGAAGGTATCGAAAAGATGCTGCAGAATTTTTATTTCTACTCCTGATTCGGTTCTAGGAAAACCAATGGGTAGTTTGTCTAGATGTTCTTGTAATTGCCTGTGAAGATCTATATTGCTATTCATCGCTAATGATACTTAAATATCAAATACAAAAAAACTCAATTTCTCCATAACTTTTATGATTAATAGAGATTAGTTTTATTTCATGCAAAAGTAAAAATAGATTATGGCTGGTATGAGAGAATAATTTTTCCAATTTCTTATTCCATCAAAACCATCTTAGAACCATTTCTTATTTTTAAAAAATATTAGTGGGATAATAAAACTTAGCAGTAGAATAAGGAGAATAATCGGATAACCAAGTACCCATTCCAACTCTGGCATATGGTTAAAGTTCATTCCATATATACCCACGATCAACGTAGGCAATGAAATACATACTGTAATTATTGTCAGGATTTTAAAAATCTTGTTTTGTTCTAATTCGATTTTACTATTAATGTTCCCATTCAAGTCATCCAATCTATTAAAATTGTATTGCAAATAATCAGCTATTACAGTAAGGTCATATATCTCCTCATTAATCTTGGTAGATGAGTTGTCAATACTCTTATAACTCTTTTTTAACAGAAGGAGAATTCTTTGAAACTCCGAAAGAGATTCCCTAATGAGTAGATTATTAAACCTTAATTCTGCAATGTAATCCAAATCATTTTCGTTGAATTGTTTCGCTTTAAGAGTTTTTTGGAAAAGGTCTTTTATTTTTTTAGAAATCAACTCTACAATATCTGCATAGTAATCTGAGATTACACCAATTTGAAAAAGAAAAAGTTGATGATAGTTATTAAATCTAGTATTCTCAAAATTATATATAAACTGCGTTAATCTATTTAGGCTATCTTCTATGTCAGATGAGAGAAATGTAAATACAATATCATTTTTAGTCAAGATATAAATATCCTTCTCCTCAAAAGAACCAACTACAGAATAATTAGGAATAGTGAAATTTAAGGATAACTGGTCATATGATTCAATATAATGTGAACTGATTTCTATATCTTCTTTTTTACTAAAGGAGCTTATATCAAGTCCAAACTTTTCAGAAATTGATTCTAAATCTGAATTAGAGAAATCGATAAATCGAATACTGAATATATCATTCGGAAAATAATCAATTTCAGCGATAGATTCATAATTTCTTATTTCATTATTTTTATAATAGATTTCAATCATATTCTGTTACTTATTCTGAAAAGCTGCTTATTACTAAAGGATACAACAGTATCAAATATATTCTTCAAATTTACTACTATTTTATTGTGCTTACAATTTCATCCAGATTACCCTAGAAATGCCTAAATTAAGTGTAATTTTAAATGATAATTCATTTTTCACTTCTCATAGGTATGGTTATTATGCAGAATCAGTTATAAAGATCAGAAAAGAGATTAGCGAACTGTTATCACCCTAATTTTTCCTCTCGATTTCTCGTAAATTATCAAGTTTTTTCTTGGCTATAAAACTATGAATATCACCCATATGTTCCTTTACTTGGCCATTACCGAACTCAAATACTTTACTTACCAATCCGTCCAAAAAATCTCTATCATGCGACACTAGTATTAACGTACCATCATAATCCTGCAGAGCACTTTTTAGAATATCTTTTGTTCGCAAATCCAAATGATTAGTAGGTTCATCAAGAATAAGTAAGTTAACGGGTTCAAGAAGGAGTTTAATCATAGCTAATCTACTACGCTCTCCACCTGATAATACTTTTACTTTCTTATTCCAGCTATCACCACCAAACATAAATGCCCCAAGAATATCCTTGATTTTTGTACGTATTTCACCCTTGGCAACATCATCAATGGTTTCAAATACTGTTATTTCCTCTTCAAGCAATGATGCTTCATTTTGTGCAAAATAGCCAATAAGTGTATTATGACCAATATCCAATTGACCGTCACAACTTATTTCCTGCATCAAGCACTTAACCATTGTTGATTTTCCTTCACCATTTTTACCCACAAATGCTACTCTATCACCTCTTCCAATATTAAGAGAAACATCACTAAATACCTTATTATCATCATATGATTTGCCAACTTCTTCCATAATTACTGGATATGTTCCTGACCGTGGAGATGGTGGAAATTTTAATCGTAAAGCAGAAGTATCTTCCTCGTCAATTTCAATAATCGCAAGTTTCTCAAGCATCTTTACACGCGATTGCACCTGATTAGTTTTAGAGTAAGTACCCCTAAATCTATCTATAAACTCTTGATTATCTGCAATAAACTTTTGTTGCTCATTGAATTGCTTTTGCTGTTGCTCACGACGTTCCTTTCTAAGCTGTAGATAACTGGAGTATGTTACTTTGTAGTCATAAATACGACCCATTGTTATTTCTATGGTACGGGTTGTAATATTATCAACAAAGGCACGATCGTGGGAAATAACAATTACTGCCTTTGAACTATTGATGAGGAAATCTTCAAACCATTGAATCGATTCTATATCCATATGATTTGTTGGTTCATCTAGTAATAATAAATCCGGTTTTTGAAGAAGAATCTTTGCAAGCTCAATTCTCATTCGCCATCCTCCGCTAAACTCACTTGTAGGTCTGTTAAAATCCTTACGAAGGAAACCAAGCCCCAAAAGTATTTTCTCGATTTCAGCATCATAGTTTATCTCACCAACAGAATAATAAGACTCACTCAATGTGGAAACTCTTTCTATCAATTCATAATACTCTGTTGACTCATAATCTGTACGTGATGATAATTGAGCATTCAATTCTTCAATATCCTTCTCGATGCTTAAAGCTTTTTCAAATGCCTGAGCCGCTTCTTCAAAAACCGTACGGCTATCAACAGTTAATAAGTGCTGAGGCAAATAGGCAATTACAGCATCAGTTGGAGATGTCACTTTTCCACGCGTGGGTATTTTCAATCCGGCAATAATCTTAAGCAAAGTAGATTTACCTGCACCATTTTTTCCCATGAGTGCGATTCTATCCTTATCGTTTATAGCGAAACAAATATCCTTGAAAAGTGTGGCACCTCCAAATTCTACAGCAAGTCCATCAATAGAAATCATTAATTCTTCTTTGAAATGAGGCGCAAATATACCTTCTTTCGTTTGTGTTTTAAAAATTAGATAATAATCTCAGTAATTAAAACTTAATTCTTCTTTTTCTTTTTTTCAGGACATGAAATACCAATTAACAGAAGTATTAAACAACCGATACTAGTTTTTTTCTTCATTTAAGTTTTCTGTTGTGTATTATGGATAAGCTATTATGGAATTATGCATCCTTGATTTTGCTTATTGGATTGCAAAAATAAATATTAATATGGTATTCTATTGCTGATACTGTCGCATTATGCTAATATCATGGACAAACTCGTTGAATCAGACAAGTTCTACTATTTATAAAATATTGCCATCATGAACATGAAAATATGTGGTACTAGATACCTTTAATCCTTTCAATAAAGGTTAAAAACGCACTACTTTCCATTTTTTTTGATTCGTTAGATTGCTTGATAAGTAAATCACCTTCAATGTCAGTAATGTAGAATTTAAATATATAATCAGCATTTTCATCTATTCCAGCTTTTCCAAACCTTAGGTCAGCAATGTAAATGCCTTTTTCATCTTGGTTGACATGATAATAGCCTTTTGTGAACCTAATTAGTTTTAAAAGACTGTCATCATCAGAAAAGGCATGTAGCATATTTTCATTTCTTGGGATAAAATCAAACTTTTGTGGTTCTTGTGAATCAAAGTTTGAATATAGACCCATATAATATCCACTTTCAGTTTCTGCTATTCCCATCCACAGAAAATTGGTTAATGGCAATGGGATGGTTTTATATCTTTCGTAATCAATATTCTGTTTTGCGAAAGCTTTTTCAAATACCGTATTTATATAAACCTTGTTACCCACTGTTCCCAGCAGGTATAGAGATGTTAATAAAACAGTTGTTACGATTAGTTTTCTTCTAACTACAGAGGTGCGTTTTAAAAACAGAATTATCAAGACCACCAATATTAGGGGTAAAGTATAAAACACATCTACAATACCAATTGTACCAAACTCAACTCTATAATCCCAAAATGGAATAAAAGCACCTGTTCCGTAAGTGGTAAAATAATCTAGTATGGGATGGGTAAATGCCGACCAGAATATCAACTTCATCCACTCAATTTTTGTTATGCTCAATTTGTTCCGGTAGATTCGATGAATTAACCAGCCAAGCATGGGAGCCAACAAAAATGCAAAAACTATTGAATGACTAAATCCTCTGTGTATAAATAACCCATCTACGTCGCTAACAAAAGGTCCGGTTAAAATATCTAAATCGGGAATTAACCCACCAATCGCTCCCCAAAGGATAGCTTTGTTTCCGGCTTTCTTTCCCAAAACAACTTCCCCAACTGCTGCTCCTAAAACCGTTTGAGTTACTAAATCCATAACTAATTATTATTAATTTCCATTTACATGTAATAATTGTTATTCACTAAACAAACTATATGTATCAATTGTTCAATAAATAAGCTAATTTAATTAGAGTTAATACTTAATTATTATGGTGTACATGTTCGATTTGAAAAGAAATCTACGATCAAGTTAAGTAAATTACCCTGTATCATAAAATGATAGATGATTGAAGCCAAACACATCAATATGATTTGTAAATGAATCTGACTTTTATCTTATTCCTTTGTGGTAAAAAGGAGTTCCAACATAAAGCTCTTTAATAAATAACTCTTTACAATGCTTGTTAAGCTTACTTCCTTGGATATCAAATATCACATTACTAGCGCACTATTTGATTAAAAGCTTTCTTTAAAAAGACACATTAATAGACTTATGAATCAGAATATCTAATACTCTTTTAAATGTGTATGATTTCGGTATCCAGGATTGTTTTTATACCAGTCTGAGTAAGTCATCATTTTTCTGTAAAAGAAGCTTTTACGGTTAGTATAAAGATCGTTTTAATGCTTACTACAAATTGTTATGATCTTTTTCCCTTTTCAGTATTTTCACAATACGACTATATATGATTTCTGCTAAATTCCAATCATATCCATCAAAGTTAGTTGTATTATTAAATTGAATCACAACTGCATCAATATCTTTATGATATTCTGCAATACTCTGATAACCAACGAGCAGGCCCGTATGTTTGTATACATAAATGGAGGAATAGATTTCTTGTTCCCCTTCATCAAACACTGAACCATCGTTTAATGCTCTTAAGAATATACCTACATCCTCAGCTGTAGCAATCATTAAGCCTGAATTATCAGTCTTTAGGTCTTCCTCAACTCCAACGTAATAGCCACTCATAACATCATCTATATTCACTTCATCAAGCGAACAGTAAGTATTAACTAACCCAAGTGGTATTAAAATTTCCTCCTTGATATATTGGTTACGGCTATAACCCACCACCTTATCAATGATTCTACGAAGCAACAAATAATTCGTATTTGAATATCCATAATCTTCATCTGGTTCAAAATCAGCAGGCAAATCAAGTGCATATCCAAGCGTTTCATCCTCGCTATTAGGTGGGTTTACCCAAAAATCAGGATGGTCTACAAAATTGGGAATACCACTCCGATGTTGCACCATCAATTTTAAAGTGATTTTATCAGCATTTTCAATTCTTCCCACTAGCTCTGGAAAGTAATCAGTAAGGGTTTCATCCAAAGACAATTGTTTGTCATTGGCTAATTTAGCTACGGAAACAGCGACATATAGCTTGCTGATACTTGCAATCTTGAATAGGGCATGAGGGTTGGCAGGAATTTTGTTTTCTCGATCGTGCCAACCTGCAGCATAAAACTCTGGTGGTTTACCAGTTTGGTCTACGTATACGATCATTCCATCAAAGCCATGACCAATAGCTTCATCTATTTGTTCTTGAACCGTATCAGGTAAGGGCATAATCCAAGCTTTCACAAGTATCCATGGAACAAAGTACAAAGAGCCAATGCTTGCAAGAATAAATAATATTCTGAGTATTCGTTTTATTTGTTTCTTTTTCATAAAGCCATAAAATCATTTATATAAACTCCTTAACACAATTATAATAGATTTTGAGCAGATAAATTATAGGTCAATTTCTTATAAATCAGGCTCTAATTTTATAATCCTTTTCTTAATCTCTGAACCATATTTCCCTTCCAAAAATACGCTAGCAAGAACTATATATCCACCATCTTTTGTTTTTTTTATGGCAATAGGCTCATCTTTTCCTGGTTTTTCAATATTCTTTGTCCAGATATGATTCATATATAAATCAGTCTTTTCAATGGAAAGATCAACACTTCCTTCCATGGCACTCCCACTCCACTTACTACCTACAGTGATGTATGCGTTACCATCAATTAATTGAGGATTTTGCTCTATATAATAGTTACCATGTTTTCTTTTCGAATTAACAACACTACCATGAATATCTATTTCCACACTCCATATATCATATGAATCCCACGACTTGTCAAACATTTCTCCAGGAACATCTCCATCTTCACTATATGTTTTTCCCTCAATTATAAAAGTCCCAGCTTCCGTCTTGCTAATAAATACAGGGGTATCCATACCAGAACCTCCCATAACTTTAGACCATAATATTTTACCATTATTATCAATTTTACTGATCCAAAAATTATTTTCAAAAGTGTCATTTACATAGTTTAGCTTTTCTCCAAGCACAATATAATCTCCATCATCTGTAATTGCTAAATCAATAGCAGCTTCACGGTTTGCACCAGCATCATATAAAGTGTCCCAGATTACATCCCCTGATTCGCTAAGTTTTACAAGCCAAAAATCCTGTGTGTCGCGAGATATTCCATACTTAGCTCCTACTACAATAAATTCACCATCTTTTGTTTGTAGTATTGCATTTGGTACTTCAGAATAATCATCTCCAATTTCTTTAACCCACAGCACATCTCCTGTATCATTTAGTTTCACTAAAGTTGTGGCAACATTTTTTTTAGCTAGAATTATATATCCTCCATCTTTTGTTTGGATAATATTTGCAGCTTCATCTATTACCGACCAGTCAATTGTTTTTTCCCATTCAATGGATGGGGAACTACTACATGAATATAGAAAAACCACACCTATACAAATGATTGCTAATATGTTAAATATATATTTACTCATTGGAAAATAATTTAATTGTACTAATTTTTCATATTCAACTGTCAGATTGTATCTTTTCAGATGTTAGGAACAGCTTATCTGCTCTTTGACCGTTAATTTTCATAATAGTTAACTGACTTTCCATCATGATGGAATACAGCATCCATATTCCCAACCCAAAAACCATCACCGATAAATATTTGTATTGATTTATGATCACTGCCAACTAAGTATTTTTGATCATAAAATCAAAATCCCCTATTCTATAGGTCAATAGCGCAGTTAGTAATAAATATGACAAAAAGGCTAGCAACCTGCAATTACTAAAATTTTGCCTTGCTCAAATCACCACTAATTTGCAATAGAATCAATTCTGCAAGCTTAGCCGAGTACTTTGCCTGATTTAATGACAGCTGCGCTTCCAGTAGATTCAACTGGGCTTGACGGAAAACTATACTGGTAATCTGACCCAGTTTATAGGTATCCACACTTCGGTCAAAATTCGATTGTGCAGTCTCCAGGTTCTTCTTTTGTGCATCTTTTACAAACAAAGCCGTTTGATATACTGTCCAAGCATTGCTGAGGTTTCTCTCAATATTTAAACGCTCTTTTTCCAAAGATATGGATTGATTCTCCCTTGCGATTTTTGAGTTTTGCCTTCTCACCTGTGTGGAACCCCCATCATAAATATTCCAACTTATGGTAGCACCTATACTCGGTCCAAAACCATTGGTTTTGTCGAGAAAGGAAGTTACTCCCAAAATATTTTCACTCCAGCCATAGCTTCCGTTTACACTTAATTTTGGAATCATATTGGATGTGGTAGATTTAATATCATACTGAGCATTTTTAAGAGCGCCTTCTTGTTGAAGTAGCGTTACATTGTTTTCGGTTGAGTTAGTCAATAAAACTTCCAGAAATAAATCCTCAGAATAACTTAAAGAAGTATCCACAGCAAACTCAATATTTACATCCCTACCCAAATAAAGGTTTAGGGTTCTTTTTTGATTGGCTAAAGACTGTTTATTCGTTAGGTATGTAATACTGTCGTTATTATAGTCTACCTCAGCATTCAAAATATCAAGTTGAGATCCCTGTCCATAATCAAGATTATACTTAGTTCGCTGTAAACGCACCCTTGAAATATTCATGGTTTCTTTTCGGTTCTCAACATCTTGTGTTAACCTTGCCACCTCATAATATGAGTTGAAAATATTCAGTATCGTATTTTCCACCATTTGACGTGCTTGCAGTTTAGATATATTATAGTTTTCCTGAAGTTTTTTATAAGTACTTGATCTTCCCAATCCATCAAAAATGGTATATTGAAAACCAATGGATGCATTATATCCAGTAGTTTCATTATTCGAAATTGCTTGCTCTTCTCCGGTTTTTTGAACTACAGTTCCATTTGAGTTGGAATAGTTTGCTCCGGCAGTCCCTGATAATGAGGGTAAATAGTTACTGTTTTGAAGGCTTGCATTGTTCTCAGCTACATCAACATTGTTATTTGATATTTGAATATCAAAATTATTCTCCATGGCAATTTTAACGGCTTCATCTTTTTGAAGGATACCCTGTCCATATACCGAAAAAGTAGTGAATAGAATCAATAAGTATCCTGAGCGATGAAATATTCTTTTAAACATAATCTTCAGATTTTAATTCGATAACAGCGCCTTCAACTTCTTCGGGATCTGGCTTTTTACCTGTTGTATACCATCGCCAAAGCACCTTGAGATCGTTACTTAATTTGAGCATAAGAGGTAGCATGACTAAAGTTAGCACGGTTGCCAAAGCAATCCCATAAGCGATAGCGATGGCCATCGGAATTAAGAATTGAGCTTGTCGGCTAGTTTCAAATATCAAAGGCGATAATCCCGCAATTGTAGTAATACTGGTTAAAAAGATAGCTCTGAATCGAGACTTACCGGCCGCAATCAAGGCATCATTGTATTTCATACCTGATTTTAGATAAATATTAAGCTTACTAATCAATACTAATCCATCATTTACAATAATACCAATCAGTGCTATGATGCCTAAAAAACTTAACACATTAATGGGGTATCCATGAATCCAATGTCCCCAGGCAACACCAATAAGAGAAAAGGGAACCATTAAAATCAGAACAATTGGCTGATCGAAAGACCGGAATGTAAATGCAATAATTACAAAAATCAAGAATAAAATTACAGGAAGAACTGCTGCTGCAGATCCGCCGGTTTTTTCAGCTTCCCGATTCTGACCTTCAAAAATAGCATTAACAGTGGGGTATCTTTCCTTCATTATTGGAAGCAAATCAGCTTTAATATCGGCCATCATATCGGTAGCACTTGTACTAGGATCCTTTAAATCCGAATCAACCCTAATTTCACGCTTACCATCAAGGTGATTGATCGAAATCTCTCCTCTTTCAATTGTATAATTAGCCACTTCGCGCAATGGAACCCGATCACCAGTAGAGTTTACAAGGCGCATATCATCTAGATTCTGCAGTGAACTACGTTCTTCTAAGTCGTAACGCACCCATACTTTAATTTCGTCCTGGCCACGTTGAAAACGCTGAACCTGATAGCCGAAGAATCCGCTTCTGATTTGGCTTATAACACTGTTTAGTGTAAAACCCATGGCATATGCACGCTCTTTCAAGGTGATATTAATTTCTTTAATACCCTCAGGATCATTATCGGTAATATCTTTTAATAGAGGATTTTTACGAAACTCTGCTTTTAAATATTCTTTGGCGGATTTCAATTCGGTAGTATTGCTGCTCATGAGGGCTACTGATACAGGCTTTCCTCCAAAATTGGTTCCTGACCCAAACTCCACAGCTTCTGCCTGATCAATATCTCCAACCATTTCACTCAAGGCTGTTGAGACAACAAATGAAGGGAAGTTTCGACTTTCACCGGGAAGCAAATTAATATTCAATGAGGCAGTTGAAGTCCCTGGACCAATTTTTTTGATGATATTCTGAATGGGATCATCAAGATTATATTCTTCTTGGAGTTCCTCATTTAATATCCATGCTTGCCCTTCGATGTATGAAATAATCGAATCAGTAATTGCCTCATTTGTTCCCTGTGGCATCTTCAAGGTAACCACCACCCGATCACTTGATATCTGTGGAAAGAAAGTGAATCTAATTATTCCTGCTCCAATTGACCCAATTGTTAATACTAGTATGGCAATGGGAATGGCAAAACCCAATAATTTATTCTTGATAAAAAATCTAAGATAAGGCTCGTAAAGCTTATCTCTCATAAAGTTCATGAAATTATCAGCCCATCGGTTAAAGAAATAGGTTTTCTGTTTTGGGGATAAGGCTTTGGAATGTGCCACATGTGAAGGCAAAATAATGAGTGCTTCAATTAATGAAATACCCAGAGTTAACACAACAATAACTGCCACTTCTCCAAAAAACTCTCCTACTCTCCCATCCAGAAAGAAAAATGTGGAGAATGCAACCAGCGTGGTTAGAATGGCCGAAACAATGGCTGGCATAACCTCCAATGTACCATCTATGGCAGCCTTTATGGGAGGACTTCCTTTTTCGTGGTGATGGTAAATATTTTCAGCAATTACAATTCCATCATCTACCAGAATTCCGATTACGATAATCATCCCAAATAGGGACAAAACATTTATAGTAACACCGAAATAACCGGCAAACATAAACATCCCCAAAAATGAAATAGGTAGTCCGAAAGCTACCCAAAAAGCTAATCTTGGTTTCAAAAACAGGGCCAGAAAAAATAATACCAGAGCCATTCCCTGAAGAGCATTTTTAGTTAATAATTTTGTTCTCTCAATAATGGTTTGTGAAGCGTCTCTGGTAACGTTAAGTTGGACATTGCGATGCGTTTCGTTGTAATCTGAGATGTAGTTCACTGTTTTTTCGGCAACCTCAATTAAATCTTCGCTATTGGTAGATCTCACCTGAAAATTAATGGAAGGCTTGCCGTTGTAGTATGAACGATTTGGGTTTTCTGACCAACGATCTCTTACTTGGGCAACATCTTTTAAATAAACTTTATTGCCATTATCCAAAGCTTTCACCACAACAAAATCCAACTCTCTTCCGTAATAGGAACGATTTTTTACACGGATTAAAAACTCTTCTTGTGCTGTTTTTATGGATCCACCCGATGATAGGATGTTATTTGCAGAAACCGCAATTGCTACCTCCTGAAAGGTTAAATTAAATGTTCGGAGCTGGTCCTCATTTACAGCAATTTCAATCTCTTCATCAGGAAAACCGCTCATTTCGATTTGAGAAATACCATCTATTCCTCGAATATCCGATTCAATTTTGCGGCCCATTTCTTTAAGTGTGCGAAGCGATACACTTTCACCACTCAAAACAAAGGAAACTGCTTCTGTTCTGAAAATATCTTTCGAAATTATCGGAGGTTCCATACCTACGGGGAAAGAAGGTACCTTATCTACTGCATTTTTTATATCATCCAAAACCGCCGAAACATCATAGCCCTTAATTACCTCCACCATAATATTGGCAAAGTTTTCGCTGGATGTTGAAGTGAAGCGATCTACACCAACCAGACCTTTTAGATTATCCTCTATTTTGAGCACAATACCTTGTTCCATTTCGGCAGGTGAAGCACCCGGATAATTGA
The DNA here is from genome assembly GCA_937901015.1 of uncultured Bacteroidota bacterium. Lineage (GTDB taxonomy): Bacteria > Bacteroidota > Bacteroidia > Bacteroidales > F082. The sequence goes on from CALCGQ010000193.1 coordinate 13,301, forward strand.
TGGTTATATTAATATTTCTGGATTCGCTTAAAGGAAAAAAGGAAGACTTTAATGCGGTAGCTCCCATTATTCCTAGCAATACAAACGCCACTATCACCACTGAAACAGCAATGGGATATTTTATAAAATGAAGAATTATTTTTCTCATGTTCTAGATTTGTGGTTTTACTATTACTTTCATGCCCGGATAAGCACCCGGAATTGGCTTAGCTAACAACCACAAACCATTTTCAATACCCTGCACAATAACCTTTGATCGCGATTTGTGAACCACATTTACATTGTCCAGAAATAAAATAGAATCCGAATCCACACCATATAGCTTATCATTATCAATCAGTAGGTTTCTGGGAATTTCGATTGCATCAACTCTGGCCTTTCCAACAATGTCAGCTTCCAAATACATGCCTTCCCTAAGGTCATCACCATTAATTGACACAAAAACCTGAACGGTTTGAGTAGATGAATTTATTCTTCCATTTATGCGTGATACTTTGCCTTTCCATTCTTGTGTAGAATTTTCAGGATTAATAACTGTAACTTCGGTTCCCACATGTACAGCATCAGTCATATCTTTTCCAATGGCCAGTTCCAGCTCATATACAGAAGGATCAATAAACTCGCCTAACTTTTGGCCATTTCGAACCAACGCTCCAGGTGTTACCAGGGCTTCAGTTAAAACACCATCAAAAGGAGCTTTCAGAATATATTTGCTATAAACAATCTCCATGTTTTTAGTGGAGTAATATGTAGTGTATATGTTCTTACCAGTTATAAAAAACTTCTCCTTATCAGAGGTGGTTTCCGGTAATGGAGCAACCCCTTTATCCATATCAAATGATCGCAGATATGAATCCCATTTATCATAGGCATCCGGATAATCCATTTTTAAATCAGGCATAATACTCGTAATAAGGTTTTGCAAAACACTTTTTTGAGCTTGTAGATTTGCAAAAAAATCTTCACTATTTATCTTCACTAATACTTGCCCTTTTTTAAAGGTTACTCCTGGTTTAAATTCTTTGGAGGTAACTTCCATTAGTCCTTGAACTTCTGCAAAAAGATTGATTTTGTATTTGGCAGATAGACGACCATTCTCGATAATACTAACAGGAACTACCTCATTTTTGGCCTTTGTAACAAAGGCAGTTGGGATGTTTGCAGTAAGTACTGGTTTGCTCTTCTTTTTACTATCTTGTAAGAGCCTTGCTCCATAAAATGCTCCAACTAAAATAACTACAGCAAGTATTTTTGTAATGTATGGTCTCATCTTTATGTTCTGATGTATAATTTGTTCCTTGGTTATTTTCTTTAATAGAATTCGTAAAACTAGTATTTTTTCTTGCAAATCGATTTCACAGGTTCTGTCGAATTATCTTAATTAATCTAAAAATCAAACTTAACTAAATATTATGTCGCAAAAGAACAGAATATTTTAAAACTAAATGTGCTTGAACCTTAATTTGATACTTTATAATGATATATATTATTTCTTAACCCGTCAGAATTCACTGTGGATACTCAAAATATGGCCAAACATAATATTATATTAATAATTACGTATTATTGTTAATTAATAACAAAACACGACAATGATATATACCTACCATAAGGTTTTAGCACTTATATTGATTGCCTTTGCAATTCCTTATACGGGATATTCACAAAACGATTTAACTAGTGAACTTAGCTTTGAGATAAATAGAATCTATCCATTTATTACAATTTCAAAAGAACAATTAACCAATGCTCATACCATAGTTGATATTAATTCTTATTATAAACCATCATGGGTAAAGGAATTTAAATCGGTTGAAATAATGATAAGTCATAAAGGACGAATGGCAAGCGCTATGAGTAAGAATGATACCATAAGCCAAGAGCAAAAAGTCATAATGAATATGGCTGACCCAGGTACAGACATTTCGGTAATAGTTCTATACATTCCTGATAACGACTTTAAATATAAAGATATTAAAGAGGTAAATTTCACATTACACGTTGATCCTGAAAGCGAAGCACTGTTCCATGGAGGTCAACAACAATTAAATAAATACATAAAGGTTAATGCCATTGATAAAATTTCTGATTCAAGTTTTAAAGACTATGATCTAGCTGCTGTAAAATTTTCCATTAACGAGAATGGTCAGGTAGTTGATGCTCATGTATTCGAGTCATCTAATGATAAAGATGTTGATGAATTACTATTGGAAACAATCAGTAATATGCCAAAATGGAAACCTGCAGAATATTCAGATGGCACAAAAGTAAAACAGGAGTTTGTATTAACTGTTGGAAACATGGAAAACTGTGTTATTAACCTATTAAATATCCGACAAGAACGAGAAGTAAATAATGACTAAAATGTCAATGATTCTAATAGTTTGACCTAGAGCGTGAACTTGTGAATTTGAGATAGGTACTTACATCTTTGTTATAGAAACTGACGAAGTTAAGTTTAAAAAGACCTAGATTTATTAAAGAAATAGACGAGTAAATATTACTCTTTATATCCGTTTATAAGTAAACTCAGCTCTTAAATTAATTAATAGAATATTATCTACTTTTGAATTCAATTAAGAACTTATTGTTATGCGATATAAATACATTTGGGTACTCTTGTTAATAACATCACTTGCCTTTTTCTCAAATTGTAAAAAAGATAAAGTAGAAAAACCTGTTACAACTGCAGCTACTGTTAGTCACGATTTTGAATCAGGCAGTATTGGTGAGATTACCAAAATATCTAATACGGAGTGGGTACTTTCTCTTGCTGATGATAATAATAACCCGGACCTCCCCGACTCATGGCGTAATTGGTGGTATGTGAAAATGGAAAATCTCCCAACGGATTCAGTAATACAAATTACGCTTAATAACCGAGGGTGGCCATACTACTATTTACCCGTATATTCTTATGATCAGCAAGAATGGCATCGTTTTTCTGAAGAAGAAGTTAGTCAGATTGAAGATAGTGAGCTTATTATTAATAAGAGGTTCTTAAACACAAGTGTTTGGATTGCTAGATTTTATCCGTATACATTTACAAACTTAGAAACATACATTAGTAGCTTAAGCAATAGCCCATTTATTAACATTGAAACTCCAGGATATTCACAGAATGGAAAACCTGTTTATCTGATAAAAGTTACAGACTCAGATTATCCTGCATCTGATAAGAAAAGAGTATTTATGCATGCCAGAACCCATCCTGCAGAAACACCCTCGTCATTCCTTATTGAAGGCATGATTAATTATCTATTAGAATCCTCATCAGAGACTGATGATATACTTTCAGGTTTTGAGTTTTATATATTCCCCATGCAAAATGTTGATGGTGTTACAATTGGAAACTACCGCTCCACACCACAAACTGAAAACCTTGAAGTAATGTGGTACTATGATGTGGATAATCCTCTTTCATTAACAGATGAAGCACCCGATGAAGTGGATATAGTTCATAATTACGCAATGGATTTGATGAATGATGGAGGGCCACCAATTACTATGGCTTTAAATTTACATGCTTCAAATAGTGAGCCTGATATTCGCCCTTTTTTCTATCCTCATTTTGGATATGAATCTCAGGGATACGATTCTGTGGAGGCAATCTTATGGGAGAATCAGATAGCACTGATAAATATCCTAGCAAGTCACCATGGACCTAACATGATAGAACCATTACCAAGCGAAGGTGGCAGTAGTTTTGCAAGCAAGACTTATCCTGAAAGTTGGTGGTGGGTTAATTACAAGGAACAAGTATTGGCCATGACAATGGAAATGACCTATGGCAGAGCAGGCTACTCACCAAGATGGATTGTACCAAATGATCTAAGGGACCTTGGCAAGTCTTTGGTATTAAGTATTCGTGATTATTATGATGTACATTATAAACGTATAAAATTATTACCTGAAACAGGGAGAGACATACATAACTCCAACTTGAAATATCCAGAGCTTTACCCTCCATATGATAATGATGAATTGAAAAAGTAAATACTTACTTTATGTATAAAGCCATAACAGATATATCATAAAAATGGAATTAAAAAGTAATCCTAAAGTTAATGATGTTTTTAATAACTATCCCGATTATGTTAGAAGTAATATGCTAGATCTCAGAAAATTGGTATTAGTTGTAGCATCTGAGATTGACGGTATTGAAGAGCTTGAAGAAACTTTGAAATGGGGAGAGCCAAGTTATCTCACAAAACATGGAAGTACAATTAGAATAGATTGGAAAATCAAAAACCCTGAGCAGTATGCGATATATTTTAAATGTACATCTAAACTAGTTCCAACTTTTAGAACCATCTATAAAGATAAGTTTGAGTTTGATGGCAACAGAGCTATTCTATTTAAGTTAAATGAAAAAATACCTGTTCCTGAGTTAAAACACTGCATTGCATTGGCCTTAACATATCATAAAATAAAGCTCCTGCCTTTACTTGGTGTTTAAGAAAAACTTCTATTACCCGGTTAGTTTTGTCAGACTAATAGTTCTTTACAAACCTACAACTGGATCAAGTCAACTTTCTGGGGGGGGGGTAATAGTCTAAACAAGAAAAACCGACTAGTTATTGTTCAATTTTCTAATGCTTACCCATTTAAGGTATATCTTGTTTTAGAGGATGAAAATTGGATTTTGTTTAACTATTATTGAGCATTACAAACATTCTAAAAGAGCGCAGGCCAGAAAGAATGTCGGCGGGCCAGCGGTTGCCGTAGCGGTGGGTAGCATTATTCTTTCTTGATTTTTTGGCAACTTTTTTATCAAAAA
>CALCGQ010000194.1 GCA_937901015.1 uncultured Bacteroidota bacterium
CTGTTCCTATAAAGTCAACATTGAAATTCTGACAAGTAGGACTTTGAATCATATTGAATCCTATGTTAACATCTTGTATGTTTCTCGTTTGGATAGTAGTATCGATACAACCATTTACATTAGTATAAATTGACAATACTGAAATATCACCACTTACATTATAAGTATGTGTAACATCCTGTCCTGAGGCAATATTTCCATCACCAAATTCCCAGTCCCAAGTTATAATGTCAGAAGTTATATCAGTAGCATTCATATCTACCTGCTCACCCATACATGTAGTATCATTTGGAGAGATTGTAAAGGAAGACTCTGGTAAGGTATTTATAAGTACCTGATGTACTGTTGTGTCGGTACATACATTTAGTCTGACATCATATAAACCAGGAGCTGCATATGTATGGGTTTGGTTTTTACCAATGGCTGTGTTACCATCACCAAAGTCCCATTCCCATTCAGTATGTGTAATATCATCTCCAGAACCAGTAAAATCAGCGGTTTCTTTAAAACAAAGTATTGGTTCAAGAATATTGAAATCGGTAAATACCGAATCAACATAAATTGAATCACTTAAAACTGCGGAACAACCATATATGTTCGCAATGGCAAGAGATACATAGTATGTACTATCACCATATATATATGTATGAGATGTATTCTGACCACTTCCAATACTTCCATCACCATAATCCCAATCCCATGTATTGATTATTACTGAACTTGATGCGTCAAATGCTACCAATTCTGCTACACAGCTTGTATCGATTGGAGAATAAATAAAATTACCATCAGGAACAGAATCAATTGTCAGAATCATAGTTGAAGTATCATCACTACATGGAAGTTTTCCATATGCTATCATTGATAGAGGTACTGTGCCTAATTCATTTAATCCATTATAATATATAGGTCTTAATGCTTTCGGATCACTAAAGGTTCCTGCACCACCATACCATAATACTGAATCAGCACTGATCGTATCAGGTAAAGTTGTTGAAGTTGAAAAATCAAATGGATTGTCCATACATATCGTATGACTTGATCCTGCATTTGAGACTGCTTTTGCCAGAACAACAGCGTCATCATTTGCTGATTTCGAACAAACGTTAAGAGTTACATTGTAAGTACCTGGTGTAGTATAAACGTGCATTGTGTCTCTACCAGTACCTACATTTCCATCACCGAAGTCCCATAACCAATCTGTATAGTTAACAAAATCTCCTGAACCAGTAAACGTAACTGTATCTTCAAAACATACTGGAGTAATATCCACAGTAAATCCAATGGTAGGGTCAGTTACCCATATATCTCTATATACTGTATCTGTACAACCTAAATCATCGATAGCCCAAAGCATAACACTATCGGTCATTATTGATGTATAAGCGTGAGTGGTATTCTGACCAATATCTGTATTTCCATCGGCATAATCCCAACCCCAACTTACAATGTTAAGACCACTATTATCAGTTCCATCAAAGGAAGTAAGTGAATTTACACATACAGTATCATTTGGAAGTATTGAAATCTGAGGAAGTGGAAGTGGATCAAAGAAAAGAGTCATGTCATTACTATGAGAGTCAGTACATGGTGTTTCTGCATTAGCAGTCAAAGTAATTACTACTGAGCCATTTGCTCTATCACCTGCTCCAGGTGTATAAGTTGGATTTATTAAAGTATTATCATCAAAGATACCATCTCCTGCAGTTACCCACGAACAAGTACTACTAAAGGTGGTATCGCCTACTAGTGTGATTGTTGTATTCAAACAAATATTTTGATTACCTCCTGCATTAGCAATTGGTAGTGGATCAAATGTTAGTGTTAATGAATCATTTTGTGAATCAGCACAAGGAGTAATTGCATCGGCAGTTAATATTAAAACAACTGAACCAGCTCCAATATCAGCAGCTCCGGGTGTATATTGTGTTGTCAGTAGAGAAGGATCATCAAAAGTTCCATCTCCTAGTGTTGACCATAATCTTGTGTTACTATTTGATGTAGTACCTGTAACCGTAAAAGTTTGATTTACACATATGGTATCATCTGCTCCGGCATCTGGTACCGGAAGAGGATCGAATGACAATGTCATATTATCCTGATTAGAATCTGTACATGGATTAATTGCATCAGCAGTTAATGTCAATATCACTGATCCGGCTACAAGGTCTGCTGCACCAGGTGAATATTCTGCATTTAGCAATGCACCATCGTCAAACGTACCATCGCCTGCTGTTGTCCAGGTACTAAAACTACTATGTGTTCTGAATCCCTGTAAAACAACAGTTTGATTCACACAAATAATAGTATCATTACCAGCATTAGCTATTGGTAATGGGTCAAATGCCAAGTTCATTGTATCTTGATTAGCATCCGTACAAGGATTAATGGCATCTGCTCTTAATATTAAATCAACAGATCCTGCAATTAAATCATTTGGTCCAGGTGTATATTCTGCTGTAGGTGATAAGTCATCATCAAATGTTCCATCTCCAAGTGTTGTCCATAGACTTGTATTACTATTAGTTGTAAAGCCCAATAAATTATAAGATTGATTTACACAAATAGTATCATCAATTCCTGCTGTAGCAATGGGTAGTGGATCAAATGATACTGTAATGGAATCTGTTTGACTATCAGTACATGGTAAATTTGAATTGGCATTTAATACCAATACTACTGATGTTGCTAATAAATCATTGGTTCCTGGAGTATATGTTGCATTTATTAAGTTCGCATCATCGAATGTTCCATCTCCAAGGGTAGTCCATGATACTGTACTTGCAAAGGTTGTATCTCCATATAGAATAATTGTACCATTTTCGCAAATTGTTGTATCAACTCCTGCATCAGGAATTGGCAATGAGTAAAACGACAATGTCATATCTGCCTGAACAGGTGTGGTACAAGGTAACTCAGCAAAAGCACGTAGAGTTAGTGTTACTGATCCATTTCCAATATCAGCTGTTCCAGGGGTATATTCTGCATTAATTAATACATCATCATTAAAAGTACCATCACCATTTGTTAACCATCTTAATGCACTGGCATTTGTGGTATCACCATACATTATTAGCGTACCATTTTCACAGATAGTAGAGTCAGCACCAGGGGTAGAAATGGGAAGTGGTGTAAAGCTTACTAACATAGTATCCTGGTCAGTATCGGTACAAGGAACGATTCCATTTGCAATGAGAATTAAGTTTACTGATCCTGCTAGCAAGTCATTTGTCCCAGGAGTATAAATAGCATTTTGCAATGATGCATCATTAAATGCACCATCGCCTAAAGTTGTCCATAAACTTATGGTGCTATTATTTAAGGTACCTGATAAGGTTATGTTTTGATCAATACAAATGATTTCATCCAAACCAGCATCTGCAATAGGTAGAGGATCAAAGAATATGGTCATATCATCTTGCAGTGATGTGGTACAAGGATTAACTGCATCCGCAGTAAGAGTTAATACAACTGATGTATTTGCTATGTCCGCAGTACCGGGTGTATATGTTGCATTTATGAGATTTATATCATCAAAAGTTCCATCTCCTGTTGTTGTCCAGGTACATGCACTGCTATGAGTAGTATCGCCTGCTAAAGTAACGATTGAGTTTTCACAAATAGTTGTATCATTACCAGCATCTGCAATGGGTAAAGGGTCGAAGGTAAGAAGCATCGTATCCCTAACCGAACCAGTACAAGGTGCAACAGAACTACCTGTTAATATCAATTGTACAGAACCGTTCACAATATCACCAGCACCAGGTGTATATACTGGTGTTAGGATTGATGAATTATTGAAAGTACCGTCACCCAAAGAATTCCACAAACATAAACTGCTGTGGATAGTATCACCATCTAATGTAATGGTTTGATTAACGCAAATTGTATCATCTAAACCAGCATCAACTATGGGTGTTTCTTGTATTCCGATAAATAAATAAGCAGTATCTCCATTACCACAGTTAGCATTTGTTCCCCAAGCCATTATATTACCTGTGGTAGAAAGTGGACCAAAATCAATTGTTATAAAGTTATCTGTTGGGTTAGCTTGATTAATTGTAACATCATTACCAGTATAATCAAAATTATATGTTTCTGTATTTGGATCGATAGCAACAGAAATAGAAACTCCTATTGAACCGGCACAGTAGTTTTGTGTTGGTTGGTCGAAAACTAATAAAGATGGGCCACGTTCTTCCTGCATAATTACCGGAGCAGTAGTTTGTGATGATGTGTACCACCATGTATTATATGTATCTTCATTACCATTAGGCCATGGATGACAACCAGACCAGGGAGACGAACTACTTGAACAGCCTGTAAAATTAGTCCCACCACCTATATTTGTATCATCCCAAAAAACTAATGGTGAGCTCCCTGCTGGGGCTACTAATTCAATTACGAACCCATTATCATTACCTTCCACGTCGTAAAGAGGAAGGTTTGTTAAGCCATTAATGTAACTAACAATAAAAGTAATATTCTCATTATTTGGAATTGGTGTCCCAGGTGTTGAACCATCGTTACCGTCCCAGCTAAGGGTATTTACCCCAGGTACAACTATTGTACTAAGTGTACGATCAACATAGGGAGGATCAAAATCAAGCGTTACTTGAACGTTACCTGCTTTATCAACCTCAACTTCAAAATCAACTGTACCATCTCTACAAGATTTAGTTGCATTTACATTACCTACAATTGATCCCAGAATATTTGCCGGTGGAAACAAATCTGAATCGGGTTCATTTAAAAATATCCTATATTGTGGTCCATAAGCCTGATAACTTACTGATTTTCTATCAATCTCAAAATTACCTGTGGTACCAACTCCAGTTTGGTTACAGTACAAAAACCAAACTCTACCATCCATATTATTTAAATCAAGAGAGGTTATTATACTATCGGCAGAATAAACGTAAAATTTTGCAGAACAATCTGCAAAATCAGGCCAATAACCAAATTGCCATGCATGAGAATAAAGACGTCCAGGTTTAACAGTTGTTCCTTCTGCAACAGTAATGTCAAATAAGTTAAGCCTAAAGTCACCATTTGAAGTAGTGCCAGGAGCACTATTTAAAACTCTGTTAAACTCTATATAATATGTTCCTACATTTGGAGGAGTCCATTCAACTGCTGAATAACCACCTGCTCCTACTAATTGTTGTGGTCCTTGTCTTGCTTGAGAAATATTAGCAATATGTCCAATACCAGATGATGGAATATCAGCTTCTACTTTCACAATATTACCAGCTGCATCTCTAATCTGATATA
>CALCGQ010000195.1 GCA_937901015.1 uncultured Bacteroidota bacterium
TCACTCACCCTTCATAGCAAAATAAAATCTGCGATGATTATCCTAATTGGATATGGTATTTATCTTGGAGCAGATTTATTAGCATATTCATCTGAACAATTCTTTACACATAAGATAATTGTTGAGCCATTACTAATAAGTATAATTGCCAGTTTCGTAATCACAAATTATTCAAAACATCGCATTGAGTTTTCAGAACAACTTGAGATTGTTGCTCCAACCATTTACATTATCTTCTTTACTCTTACGGGAGCATCATTGTCGATACAAACTCTGATGAGTGTTTTTGGTATTGCGATGATATTATTTTTAGTTAGACTTGTAACTATGTTTTTAGGTGGTGTGACGGGAGTTATTGCTGCAAAAGACCCAAAAGAATATACCTTTATATCTTGGATGCCTTATGTAACACAAGCAGGCGTAGCACTAGGTTTAGCAACCATAGTAGCCTCAGAGTTTCCGGTATGGGGTCATGCGTTTGAAACTATTATAATAGCCATAATTGTAATTAATCAAATTGTTGGGCCTCCCCTATTTAAATGGACTTTAAATTTCGTAAAGGAAAGTCATTTAAGGGCAAAAGTAAAAGCTCACCAACATAACCAAGATGCACTTATATTTGGTGTAGAAAGTCAATCTTTGTCACTTGCAAAACAACTTGCTAAACATGGTTGGAAGCCTGTTTTGGTTTCTGTAGATGATTTCAAAATTGATGATATTAGTGAATTTGAAGTACATAAAATAACAGATTTCACACTCGATAGTCTAAAGAAACTTGATTGCGCTAATATGGACGCTATAGTACTTATGCTTAGCGACAAGAAGAATTATGAATTGGCTGAGTTGATTTATGAAAATATAGGTACTAAAGAGGTAATTGTCCGATTAAATAAACGAGAAAATTTTAATAAGTTTCATGAACTCGGGACATTAATAATTGAGCCAACAACAGCAATTGTAAGTTTATTGGATCATTTTGTCAGATCACCAAATGCGGCAACATTATTATTAGGAATGGATGAAGGACAGGATTCTATGGATGTTGAAGTTGTGAATAAAGATATCCATGGCATGAGATTAAGAGAGTTACGGTTACCTTCAGATATTATTATTCTCTCCATCAAACGAAAAGGTCATATTATTATTTCTCATGGTTATACCAGATTAAGACTTGGTGATATTATTACTCTGGTTGGATCAGAGAAAAGCATTGAGGAAATCATGTTTAAGTTTGATACATAAGAGATTATCTCTTACACCTATCTTCAGATCATCTCTCTTTCGGATTTTTAATTCCGAAATCAAGAGCATTGGATTTTAGATCTATGTATCAAACTCATAACATCCGAATCACAGATCGGAATGAGCAAATACGAGCAAATATGATATAAAAAAAGCACCAACTAAAAATAGTTGGTGCTTTTTTACTTAATTGATGTTACTTCTACATCCCTAAATTTTTAGCAACCTTCTTTGGAAGAGCATCTTTATGAACTGCAATTCCTACAGTTTGAAGTTTCACGTATGCTTCGGAAGCATAGAAATATCCATTATAGATATGCCCCTCTGTTCCCCATGAGTTTTTGATTTTGTAAAACTTATTCCCATCTTGATCAGTTGCTGTACCAACGATTAACATACCATGATCATCAGTTACAAGGTAGTTGTCGTAATGTTGTTGACGTAATTCGGGTGTGATTTCCTTTTCAGCAGTTGGCCCATCAAAAGAATACATTGAATTTAGTTTCTCCTTTTTAGTAAGTGCTTCCCACTTTTCCTTTTCAGTACCACTTAAGTCTGGTTTTTCTTCAGCTGGAATAATTGCAACACCCTTTTTCCAAGCAAAACCTTTATCACTTACATCTGCTCCCCAATTAACAGTATATCCATTTTCAAGAGCATTATCAATGGTTGATATCATCTCATCAAGTTTTACATTGTAAATTGAAGCCCATAACCAGTTATCAGGAATTGCCATTTGGAATTCTTTGTAATATGGCTGATGAGTATAAGAGGTAATTTCAATATAATCATCAGTATTAAATCCTGTTGATTCTGCAAAAGTCATTGGTGTATATTCCTTACCATCATATTCAAATTTCTCAGGTAATTCTCCTAAATATGTAGCAAGTACTTTATCAAATCCATCATGCCATACCGGAGTAAGTTTTTTGTTCTTGTTTTTAATGATTGCTTCCACATAATTTTTTAGAAGGGCATCCATTTCACCATGTGTATGCTTTGGTTCTCCATACTCAAGTCCTTCACATGAGGTTTCAGGAACCATGCCATAAAGTTCGATAACTCTAAATACATCAGTTACCTCTGCACCAGCACCAAAATTAAGATGACCACTAAGTCTAACATATTTCTCAGCTTTATCAGAATATGTATGGTTTACAATAAACATTTCACTTAGATCATACTCTTTACCTGTTGTTCGTAATAATTCTGCTTCAACAAAAGCAAGTCCGGAAAAACTCCAACATGTACCTGATCGATACTGATTTTTAACTGAAGTATTTTCAATGTCAATTACATCTGTAAAGACATACCCTTTTTTCTCTTCTTTGATCTCTTCTTTGCTTTCCTCTTGAGCAAATGTCTGGAAATTAAGCAATAAGGCAATAGCCATTATTACACTGGTTATCAATTTCATAATTATAAAGTTTTGAATAAATTTTAAGCTTACAAAGGTAAGAAATCTTGTTTTAATAAACGGAGTTAACCAGCTGAATTATTGCTTATTATTGGATTTTTTCCATGCTCGCTTTTCTTGTCGTTGCTCTTTATTATTATACCCCATTGTCGACATAAGCCCACTCATGATACTCTTCCACATAAAAGCAACGATAGATTTTTGGGTATTGCGCTTAAAATAAACTTCGCCGGGTCTGGTTTTTCCCAAGAAGCCAGGATTATTGGATCTAATAAAAACATCATTTAATAATAAACTAGCCATTCCTCCAGTTAACCCTTTTTGAATCTGTGCTTTTTCACGATTATATAGCTCTATTTTCAACTTATTGTACTTAAATAAGATTGATCCTTCACTATAGATACTATTACCCGTAATCAAAGGAATATCCAAAGAACCATAACCTCTTGCCATGGTTACACCAACTAGGTTCTCTGTTAGGTTATTAAGTTCCGGAAAATCAAGCCTGTCCATATGTCCTGAGAACCAAAAATCATTTGAAGGACTAAGTATTGGAAATACAGCATTGATCCTTAAATCTGCTTGTCCCAATAAACGTGCATCAAGCTTGGCTTTCATAAATGAACTATTGTCAAGAATGCTTAGATCGTTATTAATATTATAAACCCCAACATTAAATCGATCTAAAAACAACTTCCCTGGTACAACTGACTTCTTTTGGATTTCCATGTACTGAATAAATCCATCATGTGCTTTCAATGAATCTATTATTAAAGTCTGTTTTATATCCAATATAGCTTCCTGAGGCATTTTCTTATATGCATTAGGATTCATTTCATACAATTTATTTCGAAAAATATCCAGATTTAGACCATAGGCATCAATACTGCCAATGTGCAACTTTTCATCCTCGATCAAACTATTAATCCTAAAATTACTACAAACTAAAGAAGCAACATTTAATTTCATTCTCCCAGTTTGATATACAGCCTTCTTAAAGAATAGTTCATCATCATACCTAGGCATCATTTTAATAGAATCAACAACTATTTTCTGTTCTTGAAAATGATAGGTTATGGATTTCAAACTACTGGTATAAAGGCTGTCTTTTGAGACAAAACTATTATCCCCTAGGTAGATACTGGCGCTGCGAGCGAAAGTATATTCAGGAGAGCTAAAAGTACTTGAATCAACGTAAAGTGCAGTAATATTAACTCCAATGTTTTTGAGTTCTAATTTCTTATTTGTTGAATCGGTTAAAGTTGTATGATATAAATCAAAACCAGACACACTCAATTGATCCACACCTATATTATCCAAGATGCGTGGCATTTTGACATCGGAAATTGTAGCCTTTCTTGGATTGTCCTTAGCACTTTTGGATTGGATTCGGGCATTAACACCTCTGATACCAATCTCTCCCAAGGTAATATTAAGAGGCAGTGAATGACCAATGAATATATCCACAAAATCAATCTCATTAAATTCAACAGAATGCTGATTAGCAGAACTGTCGGTAACTAAATTTCCTACATTTAAACTGTAAATACTGAGTCCGTTTACACTATCAATATTTTCGATATTCTTTATCTTCAGAAAGCTATTCATTTCAATATTGGAAGTCGAGAAATCTTTTAAACGCAGTACCCTCAGATCATCAACAAGGTTAGTAGCACTATCAAGGCTATACTTTATATCAAGCTCACCAATACTATAATTTGTTGTGGAAAGACTATCCCTTTTATTAAGGTTTAGTTTAAAATTATCAAGATTCAATTCATCTAGTTCAAATGGCAACTTTGGAGCACCAGAAGTATTGGATTCTATCTTATTATTTGATGCTCTACTTTCAATATTCAGATCTAAATATGCATCTTTAATTGTAGCAGATTTAACCATAGGTGTTTCCTGATCAATGAAAGAATTATAATCTATTCCTTCAAAAACAATTTCAGGTATACTGACATCAATAATTTCAAAGCCATGGTTTCTAAGCCCCAATCCCACATGTTCAACTGTTACGTTAAGTGCAGAAAAAGTCTCAGCTTTTTTATTCGACAATAATCGTGTACATAAAACCTTTAAATCTTGGTTCTCAAACGTGGTGTTAAAAAGATTAATATCCCAATTCAAATTATGAAGCCATCTAGTGTTACTAAAATCATTAACCACTATATTTGAAGTGTTTAAATAGAAATCAGATTTAATACTGCTGGTGTTATCACTCTCTATTTTAAGATTTATATCACCTTTTTCTACTCTAAAATCATCTATATCTAGAGTAAATTTCCTTGTATCTGACTTATGATTTCCTATTGAGGCTTTCCTATTTTCGTCTTTATTAATTTTTGCTTTTATAATAGGTTGAGAGATTAAAATTGACTTAAAATTAATTTCATTCTTTGAAATCAATTTCTCCAAGTCAGTACCCTTACCTATAATTTTATCAATCCTAAAATCTGAAACTACTTTTCTACTAGTTAGGGAAGCCTTTATGGAGTTTATTTGAAAATCATTATTCGTAACAGATGTATAACCAGACTCAAAAAGAGTTTGTTTTTCGAGTTGCTGATATTTAAGCTTAGAAAATTCCAAGTTGAGATTATTTGCGTTAATTTCATCTATCGTAGTATGATCTCTGAAACCAATACTATCCCACTTAATGTTTAATCCAAGAATATTTATATCTAGATTTTTTTTATCTGAAAAATGAATATTACCATTTATTACATCAATTTTATCAACAATAATATTATCCAGTTTTATACTATTTCCCTTATTTGATTTCTTAACCAGATTCTCAATATTAATTTCAATTTTAGGATTAGAAACTTTTATTGCAAGCTTCATTTCCTGATTATGAAGCTGTTCATCGATTGAAACCCCATCAACTGTAAGGTATTCCATATCAATTAGAAACGAGTGCTCCCCTGAAATGCTATCATTAATATGGACATTATAAATATGCAAAAGTTTGTTACGCTCATCTAATTCTAAATCAGAAAACGATGCAATAAGTCCGGCATCTAAATCCTTAATTCTAAACTCTTCTAATCCAAGCCGAATACTTTGGTTACTGTAAGATGGTTTACCTTTAGATAAAGAAACTGAATCAATAAAAAAACCATCAACCTGGAAATCGAGACCTTCAATTTCTAATAAAGTATCATTCTTTTGATTATGCACATCAATATTAATATTATCCAGGATCAATTTTGTAAGGCTAACACTATTCAATATTTTTGGGAATATTGGTTTCTTTGAAACTGAATCATTTTTGTGTGTATTACCTGCATTACTTTTAATCATTCTCACATATCCATCTGATAATTCTAAACTATCAATAACTAGATCTCTTAGACTATCCATGTCTTCCATTCCAACACCAAATAGCTTAAGACTAGCTAGTTTAACATCGGTGGATAGAAACTTACTATGTGCTGATGAGTCCTTGATATTCAAATTTAGATTGCTAATGCTAATCATATTCGAGTCGGATCCAAAAACTAAAGAATCAAAACTTAATAAATCACCATTGGGCAATGAATAATTGAAATTAGATAATTTAAATAAATGATGTTTAGCGAACAAAAAGCTACTTTCATC
>CALCGQ010000196.1 GCA_937901015.1 uncultured Bacteroidota bacterium
AATTTGGTTTCTTGGATTAAAGCTATCCCGCTTTTTGCGGGATTTAGTTCAACAAAGGCTCATAAAGCATGGCGGGTGAAGTGGTAAAATTGAACTTTTGGACACCTTATAAACATTATCGAATATAGAAAAATATGTGTTTCAAAATCCGCCACGCTTCATAGCCATAGCCGTTAGCTGTAATGCCCCTAGCCTACTCCATATCATCAATAAAAGACATTGTAAAACGATGAAGATTAAAGTGATTACATTTTAATCAAAGAATGTTTTACAATGTACTAAAAATCAACGAGAAAGTCAAGTCTTTCGAATAACATAATGAATATTTATTACGGATCCCAAAGAGCGTTGGCCAGAAAGAATTTCGGCGTGCGTGTGTGGGCATTTTGCGCGTGGACAGCATTATTCTTTCTTGATTTTTTGTTTCTTTTTTATCAAGAAAAAAGATAAAAGAAAAAACCCTCGATGACATAACTAATAGCTATAATTACAACGGTTTTTTCTTAAAAATATGTAGCTTCGTAAAATACAATTGTAGTAATAATAAATAAAAAGCACTACAGCTAATAAATAGGACTCTAAGCGGTCCGCAGGACCTAGCGTGGAGTACATGTTGAACTACATCACGATTGTTATATGCACTTAATAAAGGGTTTGCTTGTTTTATTGGATGATTTCTTCGGTAATTTCTTTGGGAGTTTTTAAGTCATAATTCGTTTCACCCCCAATAATACATGACTAATCGAGTTGATTTTCCGTATTTCTTTTTGTTTGGGCAGTTCTATCCCAGCCCCTCTATTTTGAGAGAGTTTATTTTGTGTTTTTATTTGAAAAGTGAAAGAAGAATCGAAGGTAAATGACCAGCAAATAAAATCAAATCTGACCCCATTTCAATTTTGTCAATATTGACAAAATTAGATTCACCAACTTTTTTTAGTCAAAAAACAGTCAAAGGCTCAAGTATCTTTACAAGGTTGGGTTACATACTTTTCAAACCCTTAAAAATTGCAAAAAGGGCACTCCAGAAGGGCACTCCAGACAAAAAAAAGGCTTCACATTTCTGTAAAGCCTTGATAATCAAGTGGAGAATAGCGGAATCGAACCGCTGACTTTTTGGTTGTCAAATTAATTCAAATACTCCGGCATGTAACCGTAGATGTAACCATAACAAAAAAGCCACCTCCTGAGAAGTGGCTTAGTATGCTGATTGTCAGCTTGTGATCCCGACAGGGCTCGAACCTGTGACCCTCTGCTTAGAAGGCAGATGCTCTATCCAGCTGAGCTACGGGACCAAATAAATTTGGGCTGCAAAAGTATAAATAATTCTTTTATATAAAAAGGATTATTTTACTCAATTTACATTCTATGTTTTTGTACACGATTCCCACAGCACTTCAACGGGATGATAAGCCTTTTTTCCGGTTCCATCCATTATCTGATGTCGGCATGAGGTCCCCGGGGCTACAATTAAAGTTTCTTCATTTGAATTCCTTACAGCAGGGAAAAGAACTAACTCACCAACTTTCATTGACATATCATAATGCTCTTTCTCAAAACCAAACGATCCAGCCATTCCGCAACATCCCGATGGAATTTCTTCCACCTCGTGATTGGTTGGAAAGTTTAGAACAAATTTGGTAGGAGCTGTACTAGCTAGTGCTTTCTGGTGGCAATGACCATGTAGTTTAATGTGTTTACTTTTATCACTAAACTGGTCCTTGGTAATTTTACCAGCTAGTATTTCCCTTTTTAGGAATTCATCAATCATGTAAGTGCTGGCAGATAGTACTTTTGCATCTTCAAAGTTATGATCTACGGCTAAGTCAATATATTCATCTCTGAAAGCTAGAATAGCCGAAGGCTCGATTCCAACAAGTGGAGCTTCATCATTTACAATGCCTTTTAATAAGCTGATGTTTTTGTTGGCTATTACCTTTGCTTTTTTAACCAATCCTTTGGATAAGTATGTTCGGGCACTTTCAATATGTTTTGGGATTATTACCTGATAGCCTAATTTAGTGAGTAACATTATTGCTTTTATACCTATCTCTGTATCATTGAATCGGGTGAATTCATCATTGAATAAGTATACTTTACCATTTTTAAATTCACTTTTTGGTAAGTCATTGCTGAATTTTTTAAACCAGTTATCAAGAGTTTGATTACTAAGTAATGGAAATTTACGTTTTGATGAAAAACCAGAGATATTTGCAGTAATTTTCGACAATAAGCTATTTTGATTAACAAAATTGTAGAGTCCGGGAAAGTAGCTACCAAGTTTGTTGATCTTTGCAATATTTGCAATCAACCAAGTGCGCAATGGAACTCTGTTATTCAGATAGTATTGTTGAAGGAATTCGGCTTTTAGTTTTGTAATATCTACGCTAGATGGGCACTCTGATTTGCATGCTTTACAAGACAGACAGAGGTCCATTACATCGTATATCTCCTTGTGATTAAATGGGTTGTCTTTTTTGGAGTTGGTAAGAAATTCCCTTAGAATATTGGCCCTTGCTCTTGTAGATTGGTTTTCATTTCTACTAACCATGTAACTTGGGCACATCGTACCTCCGGTAATTTCTGTTTTACGACAAGCTGCTGTACCATTACATTTTTCAGTAGCTCTGAGAATTCCCTGATCTGATTTAAAGTTAAAGATAGTATCAATTTTCTTATTTTCGATACCAGGTTCATACCTTAAGAAGGTATTCATTTTAGGAGTGTCAACTATTTTCCCTGGATTAAATACATTAGTAGGGTCCCATGTTTTCTTAACGTCCTTGAGCAATCCGTAATTATGCTCTCCCACCATAGTTGGGATAAACTCACCTCTAAGCCTTCCATCACCGTGTTCACCACTTAATGACCCTTTATATTTTTTAACCAGCTTTGCACTTTCTTTTGCTATGGTGTGGAATAATTCAACATCTTTCTTATCCTTTAGATTAAGTATTGGGCGTAAGTGTAATTCACCAGTTGCAATGTGGGCATAATAAACACAACTTTTATTATATTTTTCAAGTACTTTATCAAATTCTTCGATGTATTCTGGAAGTAGTTCCGGATTTACCGCAGTATCTTCAATAACAGGAACTGGTTTAGCATCTCCAACCATATTATTTAGTATCCCAAGCCCGGCTTTTCGAAGATTCCAAACTTTCTGAATATCTTTATTTTTAATTATGGGGAAATGATATCCATGACCAAGACTCTTCATCTCAGCCTCCATTTCTCTTGCTTTTTTAAGAATTATGTTAGGATCATGTTCAGCGAATTCCACGATTAAAATCGCACCAGGTTTACCTTTAACAAAAAATCTGTTTTTTTCTTGATCGATATTCTTTTTTGTTAATTCAAGAATTGTGTCATCCATCAATTCCACAGCTACAGGTTTATGCTTTAAAGCGATTATATTTGCTCGTAAAGCACTTGCTATGGTTTCGAGATGAACACATACCAGAGCATTATGTTTGGGAGGTAGTGGAACAAGGTTTAGTTTTATCGCGGTGGTAAACGCAAGTGTCCCCTCTGATCCGGCTAGTAACTTTGAAAAGTTAAAGTCATCACCATCTATCTTAAAAGGGTTCATCCTAAGTAATAGGTCCAATGCATATCCAGTATTTCGCCTTGGAAGACTGTTGTCGGGATATTCACTTTCTATTTCCTTTTGATTTTTTGGGTCAGATAACATTTTGGAAATATTAGCATAAATACTTCCTTCAAGTGTCTTAGATTTAGCTTTCTCGTTGAGTTCGTTAGATGATATAGACGAAAATACTGCTTGTGAACCATCACTAAGTATGGTTTCTATTTCCAAAGTATGATCTCTGGTACTGCCGTATATAAGTGAATGTGAGCCACATGCATTATTCCCCACCATACCGCCAATCATACATCTATTTGATGTTGAAGTTTCAGGTCCAAAAAATAAACCATGTTGTTTGAGTTCTAGGTTTAATTCATCTAGAATTACTCCTGGCTGAACTCTCACCCACTTTTCTTCTTTGTTTATGTCTAAGATGGAAGTCATGTATTTTGAAACATCCACAACGATCCCATTTCCAACTACTTGGCCTGCAAGTGATGTGCCAGCAGTTCTTGGGATTATAGAAGTATTATTATTTTTTGCGAAATCTATTAATGAAATGATATCTGAAATATTTTTTGGATAGGCAACAGCCACAGGTAACTCTCGATATGCTGAAGCGTCTGTTGCATAAATCAATCGAATACTTTTATCCGTCATTATCTCTCCTTCAAATGATGACATAAGAGATTTCAGATTGTTTTGTATATTTTTAATATCCATTTTTTAATTCTTGCGATAATCCGTACTCTCGAAAATTTTATCGGCAGATTTAGCAATGAATCCACCGTATATATCTCCATTTTTATCTTTATAGCGTTTTGCGAACTCATAATAGCAGCTTGGTACATTATATATACCTTCAATAAACTCTATTGGTATCGTTCCTGCAATAATTGAAGATTGCTCAAGCAAACTTTCAGGAGACCCTTTAATTTCTCCACCTGATGTATTCATTTTAAAGCCATTGCTCTTTAAGAAACCAATTACTTTGTCCATAGTATCCAGTTGTTTTAAGGCATTAATGTTAACTGTAAAATGATTGGCTCTAAAACCAAATACATATAGCCAAGATGCATATTCTGATTCTTGACGTAGTTTCTCATAGATACTATATGATGGCTTTTCCCATACCCTTCCTTTAAATATTAATTCAGGGCTATTAAGCAAGTTAGTTGGAATCTGGTCAATAAGAGCATTCACTGTTTTCCTTAAAAACGGGCTCATTTCTTCAAGTTTTAACTCGCTTATGAATATTCGCGGAGCATCTTTAAAACCTGCCAGCTCAAAATGTTTTGCGTAAAGTTTTTTTTGTTCAAATTGATATTCTCCCTTGAATTCGTAACCTGCTTCAATGAATTGTTGGGCAAGTACGTCGATGTTAATTCGAGGATCGTTATAAGTACGAAATGCAATATGATCATTTACTACTCTCTCTCCCAAATCTGTAAAAAGTTCATATATTTTTTTTACATGTGGATTTTGTTTTAAGTAATCTTCCCAAATTGGGTCAAATAGTTTTTGTGCCTTTTCCATAGTAGTTAAAAAATTAGATTGAAAAGGAAAGAGCTATCCATTCCGGTTGTATTAAGACTTTTATCTATTTTTTTTAGGATTTTATTCATTGTAACAGGATAATGTAATTCATTTATAATTGAGTTTTTAATCAAGTTAATTATTTCCTCAGGAATATTACTTGAAATTAATCGTAAATCTACAATAATTCCTTTCTTAACATCAAGCCAAAGACTGACATCTTCACCATCATAAAAAATAGTTTTATTATATTGATAAGTAGGAGAGTAGCCATAGTTCCACTCTGGTTTGCTGTATTTATTATCAACTAATTGCTTTATTTGTTTTATCTCTTCTGAGGAAAACAATTTTGAGTTGTTTATGTTTAGATATTCAAATAAAAAATGCTTTAATTGCTCACGAAAGTTATCAATGGATTTTATATTGGGAATTAAATCAGTCAAATTAATGATATTTGATCGGACTGATTTGATTGATTTATCGGTTACTTCTATTTCATTTGGTTTGATACTTAGCTCTAGTTTTTCTAAATCACAATTAAATAATAGAGTGCCATGATGTAAAACTCTATTTTTAAATATATGAGCCGCATTTCCTGAGATTTTTTTACCATTAACTCCAAGATTCGTTTTACCATGGAAAGTAGCATTGATACCAAAATTGTCTAAAAACTTAATAATTGGATCTGTAAACTTTGGAAAGTCGATGGTACGTTCTTTGTTTTCAACATTGGTAATAATACTGTAGTTAAGGTTTCCACTATCATGAAAAACGGTACCTCCTCCGGAAAGTCTTCTTATAACCGGAACATTATTTTCCCATATATAACGCTGATTTACCTCAGCTATGGTATTTTGATGCTTTCCAACCACCACTGAGGTATCATTTACCCAAAGCATAAGAATATCTTCATTCCTGCTTTTTAGAGCTATTTCTTCCGCCGCAATATTGTAGAAAGGATTTGTATTTTGTTTATCAAGGTAGATCATGGTAAATTAAACTGAAATATTTCGATAATTATCAACTAGTTTGATACATTCATTTGCTTCTCTTACGTCATGAACTCTAAGGAGGTTAGCACCGTGTAATAATGCAATTGTGTTCAGAGAAGTGGTTCCATTAAGCGCATCTTCAGGATCCGTTCCAAGTACTTTATTAATCATTGATTTTCTTGAGATACCAGCTAGAATTGGTAGGTTATTGATTCTGGTGTTTTCCATACCCTTAAGCAATTGGTAATTACTTTCAAGAGTTTTCCCAAATCCAAACCCAGGGTCAAGTATAACATCTGTTACTCCGAGTGAGTTCAGTTTTAATAATTGATTGGTGAAGAATTCACTAACCCTATCTACAACTTGAGAATCAATTGGAGAATCTTGCATTGTTTGTGGTGTGCCATGAATATGCATGAGAATATATGGCACATTATGTTTTGATATGGTTTCAAACATTAGCTTATCCATAGTTCCTCCTGAGATATCATTGATAATGTGTGCACCGGCATTAACGGTTTCTTTTGCAACTTTTGCCCTGTATGTATCAATTGATATAATGGCCTCTGGAAATTCTTTGACTAGTCTTTCCAGTGGGGTTATTAATCTTTTTAACTCTGTTTCAGGATTAACCTCTTGCGCTCCGGGTCGTGTTGAAACAGCTCCAATATCAAGTATATCAGCTCCTTCATTGAGCATTTGCTCAGCTTTTCTTAGTAATTTGTCGATAGTAATATTACTATGTCCATCATAAAAGGAATCTGGAGTAATATTTAAGATTCCCATGATTTTTGGGCGATTAAAATTTAGAACTCTATTATTATCAATTCTAATGCTCTTAATCCCATTAAAATCTGTAATTTTATCGACCATTTTTAATGATATTTAATAGACAAAGTTAAATTAAAACTCTTTGTATTGATGAATAATAACACTGCAACTCAATTTGAAGAAGTAATAGCATATTGTCGT
>CALCGQ010000197.1 GCA_937901015.1 uncultured Bacteroidota bacterium
GTACAGGTCTCTTTTGAAATATTGATAAGAATATCCGGAGGATGCTTTTCAAGCAGATTCTGTGTAATCTGATAGGTCATCAATCCAATTGTTTTATTTATCACATCAAAATAACTAAGGTTAGCACTTTTCCCACTGGGCATTATTTTTTGTAATTGAGACTGGAAATCCTGCATTTTTCTTTTGTAAAGAGATTGTTGTTCAATGGTTATCTTTTTTGATAATCCGGCATTTATTACAGGTATTTTGGCATTAACATTAACAGCCACCAGTTTATCATTTTCTGTTCGTGGAGCATATTTTAACGGAATATTATTTAATACCCCTCCATCCACAAATAGTGCATTACCTTTTTTAACAGGTGTTAATACCGTAGGTATTGAAATGGATGCTCTGATTGCCTCATAAACACTTCCATTTGTGAAGACCACTTCTTCTAGGCTAATCAGGTCAACTGCCATACAAGCAAAGGGAATGTTTAGATCTTGGATATTTTTGTCCTTGATGAAATCCTTCATTTTATTAAGCACCTTATCACCCTTAACCAGTCCTTGTGAGGAAAATGAAAAATCGAGAAGGTTAAAAACCCTCATTTTGTCTAGAGTCAGCATCCACTCTTTAAACTCTTTAAGCTTACCCATGGTATAAACGGCACCTACAACTGCACCCATAGATGTTCCTGTAACAGAACATATATTATATCCACTTTTTTCAAGTTCTTCGATTGCCCCGATATGAGCAATCCCTCTGGCACCACCTCCAGAAAGAACTAATGCAATATTTTTAGTATCCGCCATCTATCATTACTTTCGAGGATAAAAGTAGTAACAACTAATCGTTAATTTATAATATATTTGATATTTATTAATTGTTAATGATACATGATTAGAATTAATGTAGTTAATGATCGCAATTCATTTAATCTGTTTTTAGATTTCCCTTACAAGCTGTATAAAAATGATTCTAACTATGTTCCCGAGTTACGAATTGCACAGCGTGATATTCTTGATAAAAAGAAAAACCCATTTTTCCAGCATGCTGAAGCTGAATACTTTATTGCCATCGATGATAATGGCAAAACCGTTGGGAGAATTGCTGCAATTACAAATGATAAATACGTTGAGCACTGGAATGAGAATTATGGCTTTTTTGGCTTTTTTGAATGTATAAATGATCAGGAAGTTGCCAACGCTCTCTTCGACAGCGCCCTCAATTGGCTTCAGGAAAAAGGTATTGATGGTTTATATGGACCTATGAATCCATCAACAAATGATCAATGTGGAACTCTTATTGACGGTTTCGACACTCCTCCATATATTATGATGATACATAATAAAGATTATTATCAAACACTTCTTGATAATTATGGTTTCTCAAAGAAAATGGATCTTTTTTGTTATCATCTTATTAGGAATGAGGTTCCTCAAAAGTTGTTGGACTTAGCAAAAAAAATAGAGGAGAGGCTTTCTAAAAATGGTATTGTAATCCGAAAAGTAAATTTCAAAGACATAAAAAACGAAACCCGAAAGATTCACCATATATATAATAAAGCATGGGAGAAAAACTGGGGATTTGTTCCAATGACCCCTACTGAGTTTGAGAAACTGGTGAAAGAACTTAAGATAGTAACCACGCCAGATTTGGTTTATATTGTTGAAGATAATGGAGAGCCTGTTGCATTTGTCGCTTGTCTACCAAACATCAATGAGGTTACAATTAAAATAAGAAATGGCAGATTGTTACCATTCAATATTTTCCGATTAATTGGGTTTAAGAAAAAAGTTAAGAGTGTTAGAGTATTAACCTTGGGGCTCATAGAAAAGTACCGTAAAACAGGTATAGATGCATGTCTCTATGCAAAATCATATGAAGGTGCCAAGAAAATGGGTTATGAAGAAGCTGAAGGTAGCTGGATCCTAGAAAACAATGTCATGATGAACCGAGCTTTGCAAAATATTGGAGGTAGAGTGTATAAGAAGTACCGAATTTATCAGTATAATTTTAATGATAATAAGTGAAAACTTTGCTAATAACCGGAGCAACCGGGTTTATAGGTCATCACTTGATCAAACAAGCTGTCGCAGATGGATATAAAGTAATTGCAGCAGTTCGAGAGCAAAGCGATACTACTTTTCTGAAAGAGTTAAGTGTTCCAACT
>CALCGQ010000198.1 GCA_937901015.1 uncultured Bacteroidota bacterium
ATTCTATCCAATAATTGGATAGGTGATAGTGCACTATGGGTTGAATCAAAATATTGGTTTTTCTAGCATCGCTCATGTAGTATTATTAAGAAATCTATTTCAATGAAAAATTACAGCATGAAATTTACAGGATCGAGATTTACACAATTTTATGCATTAATATTTTTACTCGGCAGATATTATTTTAGAAAGAATCATATAGCTGAGATACCGTATAATACATCTCCTAATTATTTATTCAATATAATCTTCTAATCATTAAAATATTATGCCAATTCAAGTAAAACGATTATTAGTAGTTTTTGCCGTTTTTATAGGGGTAATGTTAGGGTTAAAATATTTTCTAACTCCTGAATCTTGGCGAGAATTTGGTCCCTATCGGGGAAAGGCTCTTACCGAAATTGCAGATCAGGAAGCCAAATATGTCCAAATGGAAACCTGTGCAATGTGCCACGACTCCATTGCTGATTTGAAAGATCAGGGATTACACATCTCAATTCAATGCGAGATCTGTCATGGGCCTGGATATAGGCATGTTGAAGATGAAAATATTGATATGGTTATTCCTGAAAACAGTGATTTTTGTATGACATGTCATGCAATCAATGCTGCCCGATCCACAAGTATTATTAAACAAATTGACGCTATTGAACACAGTGAAGGTGAAGACTGTATAAGTTGTCATAATCCACATGAACCATGGCTATAAAAAAAGAAAATTTCTCAAGACGCGATTTCATTAAGAACTCAAGTATGTTTGCGGGAGGCGTTGTCCTAGTTTCCTTGCTAAACCCATTAAAAGTAGTTTATGCTACTAAGAAACCAAAAGGAAAAGGCAAATGGTATGGTATTGCAATCGACATAGAAAAGTGTATTGGTTGCGCAAACTGTGCCAGATCTTGCAAAGCTGAAAATGGAGTTCCGAACGAACCTTTTTTCTTCCGAAACTGGGTTGAACAATATACCATTACAAATGATGATGAAGTAAAAGTATCATCACCTAATGGTGGTATTGACGGATTTACCCAACCTGTTTCTGATGATGAGATATATAAAACATTTTTTGTACCAAAAATGTGTAACCATTGTGCAATATCACCATGTACTCAGGTTTGTCCTGTTGGAGCCTCATTTGAATCACCGGAAGGTATTGCATTGGTCGATAAGAGCTATTGCATTGGTTGTGGATATTGTGTTCAAGCCTGCCCTTATGGATGCAGATATATTGATCCTGCTCAGGGAGTTGCCGATAAATGCACACTCTGCTATCATCGTTTAGAAAAAGACTTGGATCCGGCATGTATGATGGCGTGCCCAACCGGAGCACGAATATATGGTGATTTAAACGATAAGACTAGTGAATTGTATCTATTTATCAAAGAGAATAATTGTGCAGTATTAAAACCGCAATTAAATACAAAATCTAAATTATATTATAAAGATTTAAGTCAGGAGGTACACTAATGAATAAATATGAAAGTTTGTATGAAGCATTAGCCAACCTGGATGGCTATATCTATCCCAACGAAATTGCTTTAAATTGGGATTTGTTAATTGTAATGTATCCTTATATCACAGGACTTGTAGCCGGTGCATTTATACTTGCATCCTTAAACAGGGTTTTTGCCATTAAAGCTTTAAGACCAACATATGAAATATCTTTACTTACGGCTTTATCTTTTATGTTGGTGGCGACAATGCCATTGATTACTCACCTAGGTCAACCATGGAGGTTTTATGAAATGCTGGTGACTCCTCACTTAACATCAGCCATGGCTATTTTTGGATTTGTTTATTTATGGTATTTGATGGTAGTTCTATTGCTCGAAATTTGGTTTGATTATAGATACGATATGGTAATATGGTCAAAGCAAAAGAAAGGCTTTATGAGTTTTGTCTATAAAGTACTTACTTTATGGGTTTTGGATACATCACCGCAGTCAAGAAGAACGGATGAGAAAATCGGTTATTTTATTACGGTTGTTGGTATTCCTTCAGCGTTTTTACTCCATGGTTATGTTGGGTTTATTTTTGGCTCAATAAAGGCAAATCCCTGGTGGTCAACAGTAATGATGCCGGTAATATTTTTATTTTCTGCTATGGTTTCGGGCATTGCTTTGGTAATGTTTATTTATATGGTAGTAACTTATTTACGAAAACAAAAAATTGATATGAATACAGTTGATACCATATCAAAATATTTGTTTTACATATTAATAATTGATTTTTCCCTTGAAAGTTTGGATCAAATTCATAGAATATATGAAGCGGATGAATCCTTTGATATATTGAAAATACTGGTACATGGTAAATTATTCTTCACTTTCTTCATAATGCAAATTGGGGTTGGGGTAATTATACCATTACTTACAATGGGTACCATGATGATTAAAAAACCACGAGAGAAAATAAGAAAGATACTATATCTAATCATTAGTATTTGCGTATTGGTTGGAATATTCTACATGAGGTGGAATGTGGTTATTGGTGGTCAGCTATTTTCAAAAAGCTTTTATGGATTTACCAGTTACAAAGTTGATATGATTAGTGGGTCAGGTTTTTGGCTTTCCTTGTTGTGGTTTATAATTCCATTCTTTATTCTGGCATTCCTATTATGGCTCTTGCCTCCGTGGAAAAAAAAGGAAAGCATTCATTAGTATAGAGATAAGCCAAAGATATATTATGCCTCTATTGACTTTATTAATTAACTTAATATTAATGGTATGGCTGATAAGTATAGTGAATTGAACAATAGTGAGTTAATTGAAAGATTGAATGATCTCGAGATAAGAGTCTCACAGCTTGAATCTGGGGTAAATAGCTACCAGCATGAACAAGGAAGTATTTCGGAATTAGAAGTTCCAGAATCTTTTAAGCAAATATCTACGGGTTCTTTTTTAGAAACTAAAGTCGGAGAATATGGATTATCCTGGTTGGGTAATATTGTCCTCTTTTTTGGTATTACATTTCTTATCCAGTATATCTCAAGATCTGGATACCCATCAATATCAACAGTTTTTGGCTATTTTTCAGTAGCAACTATTTTTGGTATTGCCTATTTTCTCAAGGAAAATTTTCCAAGGATATCATCAATAATTAGTTTAAATGGTTATTTAACAGCTTTTTATGTTACACTAAGGATATACTTTTTTACTGAACCACCATTGATTAACAATATTTGGATAGTTCTAACTTTACTGCTAGTAATTGTTGCGATTCAGCTTTTTGTTGCCTTTCGAAATAATTCCGGATTATTAATTGGAATGTCAATTCTGTTTTTAGCTTCAATTGCGATATTATCCACTAACTTTCATATATCCCTCTTTATCACTGTAATTATTGCAGTGTTATCTGTAATTATTCTTAGGCGTTTTAATAGGACAGGTATGGTTTATTTGTCAATTATAGTAGTATATATTGTCTTTCTCCTGGAGTTTTTTAGTAATCCAGTAATGGGTAATAAATTACAGCCAATAGAGTACCATAATTACGGCTATATTTATCTAATTATTGTTGCCTCAATTTTCTCCATAATATCATTATTTGAGGAAACAGAAAACTTATTAAAAGGAAGGATTGTTGGATTTATTATTACCAATGGTTTCGGATTCTCTTTATTACTAACGCTTTATATTATTACTTTCTTTAAAGAGGATTATTCTATTTATGTTGGTGTTATTGCAGCTTTAGCCCTTATATTTTCGATATTTCTTCAAATTAGATCGAACTGGAAAATATCAGCATCATTATATGCATTATATGCATTTGTATTGTTTAGTATTATGATACATGGTATTAATAGTTTTCCTCGGGCCTATTTCCTGCTAGCTTTTCAAAGTTTACTTGTTGTATCTGTTGCAATTTGGTTTCGAAGCAAGTTCATTGTAATTATGAATACCTTGTTGTTTGCCATATTGCTGGTTTTTTATCTTAGTAATGCAATAATCCTTGATGGTGTAAACATATCATTTTCAATAGTAGCATTGATAACAGCAAGAATATTAAACTGGAAAAGAGATAGGTTGACAATAAAAACCAGTTTGTTACGAAATGTTTATTTGGTAATCGGATTTATTATGGTGCTGATTACACTTTACAACTTAATACCCGACAGATATATTACTTTGTCTTGGACAGTGGCAGCAGTATTGTATTTTGTTTTCAGTTTTATATTAAAAAATGTGAAGTACAGGTATCTGGCATTGGGAACAATGGTTGCATCAATTTTTTATTTTTTCATTATTGACTTAGCTCGTATTGAACTTATTTACAGAATAGTGGCGCTTATGTTTTTGGCAATAATTTCCATTGGGATTTCCATTTATTATTCTAAAAGGAAGAAGAATATGACATAACCACATATCGTTTCATCTAAAATTTAAAACATTAGCTAAAACAGTTTAATAATACCTTATTCGAAAAAGTGTAAAACTAAATTCCAAGTGTAATAAAAAAGGCTCCACTATGATAATAATGGAGCCTTTTAATTATTGGTCAATGATTATTCTTTTTCCGGAACCGGATGAATTACTTTTGCAAGATACTCCTCATAATTAAAGCCTTTGAAATGAGGGCTTTCTTCATTATGACATGCAGTACAAGTACTTTCATCTGGAATAATTAATCCTTTAGCGATTGATTTTTCACGACTAATCATTACAGATTTAGCTTTGTAACCACTACCAGGACCATGACATGATTCACATGAAACACCTTCTTCTACTTTTAGTGATGCAATTAAATCTTCATCAACATGACCAACAGTGGAGTGACATTTTAAACATTTAGGATCATTTTTCTCATCACCTTTCAATGATTCCATTGCTTTAGCATGTTTACTGTCTGCCCATTGTTTGTATTGTGCACCAGTAGCAGGTTTGTTATGACACATTTTACACTTGGCAGCTCCAATGTATTCATAATCTTGTGCTGTTACGTAGTTCCCACCTAAAAATAGTAGGAAACATGCGAATAAAAGACTTTTAATGTACATGATATTTAGTTTTATGTTAAAAATTAGTTTTAATCGATTTCCTTTCAATGTCAAATTTAAACAATTATTTATAATTTCATATACTCTTTTAATTTAGTATGATCCAAATAGTAAAGAGTATATAATTAGTAATACCATTATTATGCCAAGACTTAAGAATATATATCCGAAAAACTTAACTACTTTGATCCATGTAGGTGATATTTCTGTTTCAACAGTAACATCATCAAGTCTTCCATCATCAATCAATTCCTGATATTCTCTTGCTCTGTCTTTCTTGTATTCTTCCATTGGAACTAATCCTGTGAATATTACAGTATCCATTGGAAATGATTCTGGACGTAAATGCGTATTAAAGAAATGGATAGTAAAAATGAAACCTGTAGCAAGTAATGCCTCATCACTATGTATTATCTGAGCAACATTGATAGCCCAACCTGGTATAAATCTGGTAAAAAACTCAGGGAACCAAAGTATTAATCCTGATAATCCAATTACTGCAACACCCCAGAAAACAGCCATATAATCAAATTTCTCCCAATATGTCCATCTACCATATTCTGGTCTTGGACCTTTTCCAAGAAACCATTTTATTGATCCTACTAGATCTTTAATATCTTGCTTATTAAACATGAGTGAGTTTTTACCAAAGATGAATTCCTTGGCACTTAAACCCACCTTTGCTCTTAATTGGAATAATGTTGAAAGGTGGAATGCAAAATATGCAAATGTTATGATAGCGGCGAACCTATGAATTGCTCCAGTTGATTTAACACCGCCTAGCATATTTGCTATCCATGAAGCCCATTCCATATGAGCAAATTTAAGAGTCATACCTGTAAGCGCCAATAGGATAAAACTAAGAATTACCATGATATGCGTAAATCTCTGTCGCTTGTTAAACCTTCTATAATATTTGGTTTTACCAACAGGTGTATGATGCTTGTTAATTTTTCTTTGTTTAAGTGATCTCGGTAACCAAATTGCTGTATGGAATCCAAAGAATCCGAAGACTAGCAATAATAGTGTTGTCATTCCCCAGAATGACCAGAAGAGTACCGGGTTATCGTTGTGAGTGGCATGTGATAGATATCCTGTAAACGCAAGATTTGCATTTTTATGACATTGCTTACATGTGTTCACAATATTATTATGGCCAACCATTGAGTTAGGGTTGGCTACATTAAGAATCTTGTGTGCACCATGACAATCGGAACATCTTGCTGCATTCATATCTCCTAGCATATAAGCTTTACCATGGTAAGTTTCCTTATAAGTTTTGGATAGTTTCTCATGACAGGTTCCACATTGAACTGTGATCTCTTTCATAAATTTATCTTTACCAATATCACTTATGATATGGGCAGAGTGACACGTAGAACATGTAGGGTACTTACCATCCTCTTTCTGAATATTTGAATGGTCACTATCAACATAATCATCATATATACTCTTATGGCAATTGGCACAAGTTTTGGCTACATTTCTGGGGTGTACGGATGATAACGTATCACTTTCTTTTAATTCAAGGTGAGTAGTATGGCAGTCGGTACAAACAGCACTTACAAGTAATCCCTTTTCGGTTAGGCCTTTACCATGGATGCTCTGTGAGTAATCGGAATAAGCACTAACTTCTTTTAAGTCGCCCATGATGTTCGCATCTCCATTTGTTTTATGGCATTCACCACATAAAGAAGGAATTGCACCTCTATAAGTAGGCGAGGTATCATCAAATCTGGATTTAGTTTCATGGGTTCCATGACACTCGGTACAATAAGGGGCTTCAGCCACATTGTTTAAAAATCCTTTACCATGACCGCTGGTGTAGTACTCATTGGAAACTTCAATATGACAGTTCGAACAGTCAACTCTTCCTGATGTTTCACAAGGTCTATCAAGGTCATGGGATACATCTGTATGGCATTTTGCACATTCAATATTTGCGTGAACAGAATTTGTTAAATGAGTTAGATCAAACGAAACGGTATCTCCATTTTCAGCAATTAAGAATTCACCTTTCTGTGGATCTTTATTATGGCAAACAAGACAAGCTTTATTTGGTATAACATCCTCTATTTTTTGACTCTCTACTTTATGAGGAGGGTGACAATCCGAACATGAAGGAACATCCCCAGGAGACTTCTCCCATAATTCACTCTTAATAACCTTTTTGTGAGTTTGCTCAATCTTGATATGACATTTCATACAAGTACGGGCAATTCTCTCGGGGTTTATTGATGAATTTGGACTTTCATGAGGTAGAACTAAGTGACTATTGTGACAATCATTACAGGTAGCTGTAACAAGTAATCCGCTTTGATACAAGCCTTTACCATGGATACCTTGACTGTAATTCTCAACAATATTATGTTCATCAATATCATAAATCCTTGCTACAGGAGCTCCTTCTTTGTGACAATTTCCACAAAGGATTGGTATGTTCATCTTGTAAGTTGGAGAGTTTGAATTCCATTGAGATAGCACATCATGGGTTCCATGGCACTCTTTACAATCTGGTGCATAAGGTTCATTTAAGCTAAGAGCTTGTCCGTGAATACCCTGAAAAAACTGCATGTCCTTCTCTTTATGGCAGCTTCCACAATTCACTGGTTTAAGCCTTTTTAACTGATCGGCATGAGCAAGTTCGTCTATGTTTACATCGTCATGACATTCAATACAGCCAACATCCTTATGAACGGAATTACCAATCACATTTATTGGTACAAACCAATTTGATTCTTTGCCGTCTCTCTCTGAAACTAACTCAGGATCCTCATGACACATCATACAATCTTCGTCGGATTGAGCATATGTTATACTCACCGACATAAGAAACGCGATTGTGCATATTGCCAACAATCTTCCTGATAATTTCCTAACCAACTTCATTTTTCTTAGTTTTAGTTACTTTATTCTAATAATTTAATATCTATTTAGTGCCACCCATTTACCATGCTTTTGAAGTTCGATAAAGGTGTTTTGCCTATTGTGCAGAAATATATATGTACTACCATAAATATGGAGAGTATGAATCCGGAAATAATATGAATAAGATCGATGAAGTGAATTCCTCCTATTCCAAAGATCTTGTCAGGTAACAAATCTGGAAAAAATAATGCAATCCCAGATATTAAAATGAAAGGCATAAATATGTACATTACAAACACATAACTTATTTTTTGTAAAGGATTAAATTTCCTTCCAACCTTTACTGGAAATGGAGGTTGTTCATGTTTAAATATTCCAAACGAATAATATCTGGCTTGTTTTAAAACTCTACTTAACATTCCTTTAAGATGAAATTGGTAATAATGACCATTTGAAGTAAACCTGTTCGCAAACAAGAAAAATACATATCCTACACACAGAATGATACCACTAATATTATGAACCGAAATAGCATAATTAAATGGAATCATTGTATATTCTATACTGGAATATTGTAAACTTAAACCAGTAATAATTAGAGCAAGACACATCAATGCATTTGCAAGATGCCATAACCTGACCCATAGAGGGTATAAATACATTGGCTTTGTCATTTCAGTAGAATTCTTAGAAGTGTATGAATAAGTATTACGAAAAACACAGAGCCAAATATTATGGCACTAAGGATATTTAAGTATAGGTTACGGTTTGCACCTATCATATAAGAATCTTCCAATATTGCAGCATTAAAAAAGCCGTATTTTCTTCTATTCTCCTGAGCTTGAAATCTATATAAGGATGTCATTAAAGTTGCATTTGAAGAATGACATTCAACACATTTTTTTACTGCCTTATCCTTTGTTTGGATATGGTGTGCAACTAATGCTTCATCAGAAACATGTGTATGGCACTCAATACATCTTACACTTGCAAAGTGTGATATTTGATTTGGCAACCAGTCGTGTTTATCTATAACATTTGGTTTAGTATTACCTGAGATTAGTTGATACTTATTTATATCAGCATGACAACTTAAACAGATATTATTATCATAAATAATGGTTTCACGGATATTTGAATTGTTGGATGCATTTATCTTATAGGAATGTGGATTGTGACACATCCAACATGTAAACTCATCACTGTGCTTTGTGGAATGCACACTTTCGTGGAATTCATCATTTATAACTTCGAAATTATACATGGCTGTGGCATCATCACCTTCATGACAATCAAGACATGAGGGCATTGGTTCCATTCTAAGAGTATTATCATGAGGAAAAGTTTTAAACTCATACGCATGACAATCAATACATTCAAAAGATTTATGGTTTTGATCATAATATAACACCGAGTCAATTAAAAAATACGGATTCATTCTCTTTGTTATATCTCGTTCAACTACATCGTTGTAGTAGGTATAAGTTGGACTTCCATGACAGGAGAAACAATTACTGTTTTCCTTCGAGTGCACAACTTCCTCCTTTGAAGTCTCTTGTGCAAAAGCTATGAAGCTTAATGCACATAATAAATTGATTATTAATAGCTTTTTCATTTTATTAATTTGGTAAGTTAATTTAATGTGGTCAGTACATATAATAATTTGGTTTTGCTTTTTTTAATATAATGCAACATGACATTCATAACAACTCATTTCTTTCCAGTCGTCCATATCATGAGGATGATTAAATACCAGAGAGCTATCTGCTACTGCATACTCCATTTCACCTCTTGGCCCTTGAGCCTTAATGGAATGACATAATGTACACTCCCTTGAGATTACATGGCCATCGGTACTTACAAAGTTATCGTTATGACATCGATAACATCCCATTGATTCAACATGACCCATGAAATTTGGGTACGCACTCCATTTAGCTTTCATAAATGGAAAGATGTTCTTTTTGAAGCCATCCTGGATTGCTACAATTGCTTTTTCAAGTAGCACACTATTAGTGTCCATGAATTCTTCATAATTACTATTGTAATAATTGTTGAGCTTAACAGAAATATATGTCATTGCGCTGTCAGTAGTTGGGAAGTCACGAGCAAGTATTCCCATTGAAACACTTTTTATTTCAGGGATATCTTGTGATATCTCTCCGGCTGCCATTGCTAAATCAACAAAATGTGCTGGAGCTAGATAATCATGTGAAGGCCTATTGTGACAATCTAGGCAATCCATTGTTCTGGAGGGTTCCTTTTTTGAATGATTATCTACTTCATTATTGGTAAAAGATCTTTTATCTCCTGTTTTTAAATTAGTGTAGATAACTTCAAGGATTGTATCTCGTTTTCGTGAAGATGAGAAGTATTCAATCTTAACATCAGGATTAATATGCCAATGTATTCCTTCACTTTGACCAAGAGCCTTGTTTTCAGGACCCGTTTTCATAAGAAGCTGAATATTCCATTCTGTATTTTCTTCATCTGAAAGATAATGCTTCTTTGTGACGAACTTTGGATCATAGAATTTCTCAGGCCAGTGACACTTTTCACAAGTTTCCTGAGCAGGACGTAAATTATGAATAGGTGTTTCAATTGGTGTTGGATATGCACCTGCGATAACTGAATAAACCTGATAAAGTCCAGATAGCTTAGATTTTACATACCAGTTTACTCCCGATCCAACGTGACATTCGACGCATCTTACTCTTGCATGTGCAGAACCATGGTAAGTAACATATTCTGGTTCCATTACATTATGACAAAGTGTGCCACAAAATTCATTTGATTCTGTATAATGAAATACTTCATAACTACCCAGTCCTGTTAGCATTAAAAATGCAGCAGTTGCAATAATAAAAATGAAAACTACTCTTCTTTGGCCAGGGTCATTAAGGTTTACAATTGGGAACTTAACTTCTCTTTGTACCTCTCTGGACTTATCTCTCTTCATCTTTCTAACGGTTCCTATTGGGATCATAATAAGTCCGATAATTAGGAAAACAGGTAGAATAATAAAAGTAAAAAGACCTAGGTAGTCACTGCTGTCATTTGGGAATATGAATGTTATAGCAAGCGTAAATATTATAAGCATAAAGCTTATTGAAGCTAGAACTGCCCCTGAAATGGTTGTCCAACTGTAAAAGGATTTTGGTAGTTTCATTTTTGTAAAGTCTTAGTTTTGGCAGAAATAAAAAGGGTGTTACATAATTGTAACACCCTATGCTTTTTTAGGAATGATTAAAATCCCCAAAGTCTTGTAATATTGAATCCAATGCGGAATTCACCATCAGTCCAATCACTTGTATTATGCATGTAGTTATCCTGAGCGATAATACCGTTTGATGCTGTTATAAAAACTTCGAATGAGTGAGTTGCAGTTGCTACTCTGTATCCTATTCCAAAATTTGATTTAGGTATATTGGTTACAACAGTGTTTTCACTCATGTTCTTAAGTTCCAATGGTATTGAATAATGGAATACAATAGATGATTGAGGTGAGAATTTAAACCTTCCCATAAATCCAATTCCAATTACATCATGATTCATACCTTTAATATTAGCAGTATCAGCTTTTACAGAATTGTAATGTGTAAAACTACCATTGATTCCAAATGAGAACCAGTCATTAAACTTACGACTTACAAGAACTTGTGCGAAATAAGAAAGTCTATTGGAGAATTTGTAAGCAGAATCGGCAGTTGAAGTGGTAAATACACTTTCGTTTCTGCCATCAATAGCCATATTACCATATAGAGTAACGCTCAATGGTATAGTGTTCTTTCTTGTTTGATTGAGAACATTGTACTTAACTTGAAAGTCGCTGTACATGTTTTTACGAGTAATACCGTAACCAACCATTAAGTTATTTGTTATTGAGTAGTTTAATCCCATTCTAGTGTTTGCAGATGGTGCATAAACACCCCATAAGTCTTTGGCACCGTTATCTTTAATCAAGCCAAATCTATGTTGAATCATCATCTCAAGAGTCTTCTTTTCTGCAATTACACTTGTTTGTTCATCGATAAGAATACCGCTGCCAAACATTTCTGTTACTGGTCGGTCTTTTTTCTTTTTCGGTTTTGGAGTCTCTTCATCTTGGGCAACAACAATACCAAAACTGAAAATCATCACTAGGAAAAATAATATATGTTTTTTCATTTTTTTACAGTTTTAAGTTATTAATTGTTTTTTGCACCTTCTTCAATCCAATATTTTATCAGTGCAGCTTGTGAAGATGTATATTTAGCAAAATGATTCCCATCAGGTAAAGGGTAGAAATAAATTTTACTTGCATCCGGGTCTTCTGCAACCACAAGTCCTAATTGAGTAATGCTATTATAAGCGTTATCTGCTGTTAGGTCAGGTTGGCTTACTCCAGGATGGCATCCTGTACAATTTTGTTCTTCCCAAATTGGTACAATTTCCAAAGAGAAACTGGTAGTGTCACCAGGCGGAGGTGGAGGAGTGACGGGTTCCACGATGAATTTATACTGGCATGAGGCTATTGCCATCATAATCAGTGCCATTATAATTCCGTTTAATAGTAGTTTATTCATATTTATAGAGTTTATTTGTTATTACTAGTTCACAATGCAACTATACTTATTTATTCGATGTTTTTATACCTATGGTTATTGATTTAAAATTACACTTATTTGCGATTTTCACTTCAAAATGTTGATACATATCAATGCTCACATAATAGATGTTCCAAATATACTATTTTGTTTGCCCATAACCAACAATATCAGCGTTTAACTAGGATATAATAATTGGTAAATTATGGTCTAATAAATATGTAAGCGCTGATTTTTTATTATTTTTATTGTTCTTAAAATCATTCATTCTGGAATGTAAAGAATAATCACAGAAAGTTAGTGAAATAACATTGTAATAACTCAGGAAATTAATTTAGGAAATATGATTTTTGGCAAGAATAAATCAGAAAAAAACTACAAATTTAATAGTCTTCAGGTATTTGCATGGGACAGGTCAGTAGGTGGTAAAAAGAAGTTTAGAAGGTTATTTGACAGAAACGAACTAAACTACCTTAGTGCTGAGCTTTCTCTTTATAATAAGCTCTTTGATGAGGAGGATTGGACAGTTGAGATTGAGTTGATTGCCAATAAAATTCTTGATGACGATAGTACTGAAAAACTTTGCGAAAAGAAAGAGACCGTAACTGTAAGTAAAGACGAAAACCTATTCACATACTCCTTTGGATGGGGAAGTGATGATCGAGGAGATTTCTGGAAAAAAGGTAAGTATGAGTGGGAGGCATATATAGATG
The DNA here is from genome assembly GCA_937901015.1 of uncultured Bacteroidota bacterium. Classification (GTDB taxonomy): domain Bacteria; phylum Bacteroidota; class Bacteroidia; order Bacteroidales; family F082. The sequence goes on from CALCGQ010000198.1 coordinate 13,161, forward strand.
GCGAGTTAATTTCAAGTAGTAAGTTTTATGTTGAAGATATGGGAGTGGTCAGCAGTTTGGAAAACCCATATTTAACAGTTCAAACGTTGAATACCTATGAGGCACCGGATGGAGACTTGGATATTTCAGACCGTGTTTATCTTAAATCCTTTGATGTTGGTACAACCCGATACATTATGGGTGAAGTTAAGTTTGCTAATCAAGTCCCACATGAGTGGCTGTGCGAATTCTTCTTTAATATCTATGATGATACAGGAATGCACATAGGCACAAGCGATTCGTTTTTCTATGTAACTCCTGGTGAGGATATTGGTGAAGAATTTACAATTACCGCTGGCTGGGGAGGTAAGAATACAGGAACATGGGTTGAAGATAATTATACAATGGAGCTGGTGTTTATGGATACAGTAATTGCCGTAATTCCTTTTACCATTGGTAAAAAAGATATTGAAAGAATTAGTGAGTATGAGGCTTTATTAAATGAAGATGTAGGTAGTATTTATGATGATACCATTGAAGTAAAGAAATCAAATGTTGAAAAAAATGGTGTTATTGATGAATCAACTGATACTAGCAAGGATGACAGCGATGAAGATTCTGTTGAGGTTTTTGTGGACGACAAATCTGTAGAAGAAATACTTTCGGATCTAAACAACCTTATAGGCCTTGAGAACATTAAAGAAAAAGTAAAAGAGTATATCGATTATGTCAGTTTCTTGCAATTTCGTGAAGAATCAGGGATTAAGGATGATGATGATATTGTGATGCATAGTGTATTTACCGGAAATCCTGGTACAGGCAAGACCACTGTTGTGAAAATGCTGGGAGAGATATACAAATCAATGGGATTATTGTCGAAAGGACATGTTCATACCGTTGAGGCCAATGATATTATTGCGGGTTTTATACGCCAGACAGGAAAGGACACAAAAAAAGCAATTGAAAAGGCTAGAGGAGGCATTCTTTTTATAGATGAAGCTTATATGCTATTTAAAGAGGGAAACACTGGAAATGATTTTGGTAGTGAAGCCGTTGCAGCTCTTATTACTGAAATGAGTGATGGAAAGGGTGATATTGCGATTATGGTTGCAGGTTACCCAAAAGAGATGGAAAGCTTTCTTAATTCCAACCCTGGTTTGAAATCAAGGTTCAGAAATTATTTTCATTTTGAAGATTATACACCTGACGAGTTATCTCGTATTGCAGAATTTGCAGCTGAAAAAAAAGGCGTTGTAATATCTGATGGTGCAGCAATTGAGTTGAAAAAGGTGTTAACAGATGCCTTTAGAAAAAGAGACAAAACTTTTGGAAATGCACGGTTTGCTTTTGCATTAATTGATGAAGCAAAAATAAATCTGGGTACCAGAGTAATGAAGGATCCCAATCTTGAAAAACTAACAAAAACTCAATTGTCTACATTGATGGATGTTGATATTGAGGATATTAGCAATCCGAATATCGATAAGAAACTGAATATTGGTATTGATGAAGAATTGCTCAAGGTAGCTTTGAACGAGTTGGATGAACTCACCGGTCTAACAACCATAAAGCAAGAGGTTCAAGAGCTCATAAAACTTACACGTTATTATAAAGAAAATAATCGGGATATCCTTAAAGCGTTTTCAATGCATAGTGTGTTTATAGGAAATCCAGGAACTGGTAAAACAACTGTTGCCAGAATTATTGCTAAGGTTTATAAAGCTCTTGGTATGTTGGAGCGTGGTCATCTTATTGATGCCGATGGTGGTGATCTAGTTGCAGGATGGGTTGGGCAAACATCAGGAAAAACTAAGGACCTTATTACCAAAGCCATGGGAGGTATACTTTTCATCGATGAAGCTTATGCAATAACTGGTGGAACAACAGGTCCAAAAGGTGATTTTGGTGGCGAGGCTATTGCGGCCATGATAAAAGAAATGGAAGATCATCGTAGCGAATTTGGAATCATTGTGGCAGGGTATACGAAAAATATGCAAGATTTTCTTGAGGCAAACCCTGGGCTTAAATCCAGATTCGATCAGACCTTTAAGTTTGAAGACTTTACTGTAGAAGAATTATGGGAAATAGCCGTTAATATGTACAATAGCAAAGGTTTAGTTGCAGATCGAAAAGCTGAAGAACATCTGAAAATTTATATTAACCATCTTTATGAAAACCGTGATAGGTTCTTTGGAAATGCCAGATCTGTAAGAAAGATAATTGAAAAATCCACAAGAAATCAAGAGTTGAGAATGGCTGATATGACCAAAAAACAAAGAACAAAAAAGATTATGTCAACATTAACAATCGATGATGTAAAAGAATTTATTCCAAGTAAAGATAGTTTATCAAAATCTCGTACTCTGGGTTTTAAATTTAACGGATAGAGCTATTGTTTTTGAAGGTGAGTTAAGGATATTACATTTATAATTATTGCCGATTTACATGTAATATAATACCTGTAATTGCTAATGTAACTCATCAATAAAATCCGAATCTGCCTGAGCCAATTCATTTTCGCCCATTGATTTGTAAACCCTATATCTTACATATAGGGCTAGTTTATATGTGTAGTCTTTTTCTAGAACTGTATTGCAATCGGATAGTGCCTTTTCATATTTACCTAGCTTTTGAAAAGCATCAGCTCTACCTGTTAGAAATAGTAGATTATCCGGATCTAGTTTTACCGCAATGTCAAGATCAATTAATGCTTTTCGTTTGCTACCATAATCCAGAAGTAGAATTCCCCTACAATAATAAAAAAACGATTCTTTATTATTCATTTCAATTGATGCATTGAAATCTGATAAAGCTAGTTTTCGCTGACCAAGATCTAGATATGCATTTCCTCTATCACAATACGACCAACTGCTTTTTGGGTTAAGTTTAATATAAGCTGAAGTTCGCTCAATAATTTCATCGTTGGTTTCTTCTTTTTCAACTATTTTTAATATTCCACTATCAACAATAAACATGCTCATAAACGGACTGCCAGGTTTTGCCTTAATATCAGGAAATCCATCATTATCTACTATTTTATTTAAAAAACCATCGAAATTATCAGCAACTTGAACATATGTGCTCATATCGCTAACATTATCTGAAATAAACACGGGTGATTCTTTTGATAGTCCCTTTTGGGAAATCACCATTATGGTTTCTTGCTTTGGAGTGTTACAGATGGGTATTATGGGAAATATTCCCTCGTAATCGTTTCCGTACATTCCACTTTCGTCTTTTAAATCGGTATACTGACTTCCTAATTCATCGAGTGTGTAGAAATAGAAACTACTCCATTTTGGACCATCTGGCTCCCAATCGGTCATGTCGATATAGTAACTTTGATCATACTCTAGTAACATTCCTCCATTGAAGGTAGCCAAAAATTGTTTGTATGAAGCTGAAAATTCTAATCCATAAGCTTTCTCAAAAGTTTCAATTTTTTCAATATCCAATTGAGTGTTAAATTGAAATTTGGAAGTGCCTTGACGGCGCTTTTCTTCTAATTTTTTGATGCTTGAGAAACTACTTATCACCTTGTTGAGTTATAATAAAGATTTCAGTATTAAACATTATCTAATTTTATCAAGCCACTCTTTAGCTTTTTTATATTCGTTGCTTTTTAAACCAAATTTCCTTTTTCTATAGCTAAGCGATTCTGAAAAATGCTCTTTTGCAAGACTCATCTGACCATCATAATAATATGATTGAGCTATGGAGTATCTTGAATCATCAAATTCTTCGGAACCCTGACCGAATAGCTTTTCTCTAATTTCCATGGCTATTTTATGGTTTTTTATGGCAAGATCTAGTTTATTGTCCCAATAATATGATAGTCCAAGTCTATTATAACAGTTTGCTACTGATGCATTTTCCAAGCCATATAATTCTAGTCTGATATCTAGGGCTTGGGAAAAATGATCAACAGATTGATCGTATTCTTCTAACCAGTAATAGTCTAAACCAAGATCATAATGTGACCATGCTGAAAGCTCTTTTTCATCTATGTTTGAATAGGAAATCAGAGCCTTCTGGTGATATCTTATGGCATCTTCATAGTTATCCTGATGATACATAACATCACCCAGTTGTGAGTATGATCTTGCAGTGTCAAAATAATCTTGACCATGTATACTAACAAAACCATCTATTGACTCTTCTAGATATTTTTCAGCTTCAGTATATTCTTCTAGAGTCTTGGAAGTTGTTCCAAGTTTAAAATTAATTGTAGCTATGGTTTCTGTCTTTTCATCACTATCGAACATCTGTTCACATAGTTTAAGTGCATAACTATATGTGCGAAGTGCTTCAGCAAAATCTTTAATTTCAATGCATGTATCGCCAGAAGCGATAACTTCATCAACTTCGGTTTTTATTTCGTCATAGTTATCCTGAGAATCGTCTGGTTTAGATGTTGGATTTATCACTTCAGAATTGGTCAAACTATCAATTTCTGCTTGAGTGTCAATAGCAAGATTTTCCATTTTAAGGGCATCCTCACTATATTCTCCCTCTACTTCAGTATAAATATCAAGGGCAGTTTTAAAATTTGGCAGAGCCTTTTTGTACTGTGATTTTTGTTGATAAACTAACCCTAAGTTATGATAAACTTCAGCCACACTTGTATGAATATCTCCATGTATATACTTTCGTATATCAAGAGAGTTTTCGTAATGGATTATAGCTTTATCATATTGACAATCATAATAATAGTCTTTTGCTAAATCAAAGCTAATTGCAGCCACTCCTTCATTATGATCATCATCTTCATTCAATTCTTGTTGTAATTTCAGGGCCTTAGAATGATGAGTTATTGCAAGTTCATATTCTGAATCCATATAATAATCCTGCCCAAGTTGATAGTAGGATATTACCACATCCACATCATCTTCCCCATAATTTTTAATTCTTATGGCTAGAGATTTTTTATGATTAGAAATTGCTTTTTTATACTCATTATTCATGTAGTAATTTGTCCCAATCTCATAATATAAATCCCCTACATCCGGATGTTCTTCTCCAAGCTCTTTAATTTTTGTTTTGAGCTCTTTTTTATCTTTGATTATAGCCTCTTCATACTCGTTAAGTACTTTTTTTTGAGAAGGATAGATACGTTTAATTTCCTCAACAGAGCCTAATTTGGTAGATTTACTTCTTTTGGGTTTTTCAGTTGGAGGAGATGGAGCTTTGCCCATTACTTTTCTAGAACTAAGGTTAGTGATTTCAAAAAGTAGTTTATCCCTTATTATAGATGATGCTATGCCGAGTTCCTTCAGCTCATTGGTTGTGGTAACTTTTGTTAACTCACTCCATGTAACATTTTTATTTTCAAATAGTTTTGAATATTCCTGAAGTCCTATTTCTTTTAACCAGTTATTAATATTCATCTTTGTAACAACTCTTTATTCTATCTAATATTTATTTTAATTAGGGTGTAGTCTTGGGATTTCATCATCGGCACTTTTTGTGCGTTTCCTTCGCCTTCTTGTAATTTTTGGCTTTCTTTTTACAGTGCTGGGTTTATCATCTGATGAAAAATTAAAGCTGGGAGAGTTATCGTTGTTATCCTCCCAATCGATCAAATCTGCTTTAAAATCTCTAAACCCACCTGATAGAATTGTACCGGCTGTTTCTTCGTCTTCATCATCATCATTTCTTCGTCTTCTTCTTTTAGAAGAAAAGAATAGCCACCAGACTACTTTAATGATAATGTAGACAACAGCAACAAATACGATTATGGATAAAGTAATAACTGTTAGGTTTGCCATCACTATGCATAACATGCTATAAACGAATATTCTTATTGGGGCATACTTTCCATGCATCTTAAAACTTTCGATACATATCATCACGAATAATGCTATGTATAGCAGAGTTATTATATTCATGAAATTTACAAATGTTCCCGAAGTGAATAATCCCAATATACCTTTCTCACTTAAAAACTCAAGTGAGTAGTATGAGTATACAGCTGATCGATTTGCTAGTGAAGCTATAAATATCAATATTGATATAAACGATGAAGTTTTAAGTGCCCACCAGTTTCTTTTGAAATAACCATCATGACCTAGAATAATTGCATAGAAGTATTCAGGTATCATCCCAATGGTAAAGGGTATCCGATAATACAATTGAAGTCCATCGTATGATGAATTGCTTTTATTAGAAAAGTAATTGTCCATTCTGGTTGCACCAATTAATCCATATCTAGCACTTACTGCCAATAAGAATACTGAAACTGCAAACACAATAATTGAAATTAAAAAACTCATTATCTAATTGTTAAGATTTTTTTAAAATTCTTGAAAACATATATAACAAATATCAATAATACAATTGATTGTATTAGTAATCCTGAGAACATACCGGTGTAGAAATACAGTATCATTACTGGGGTAAGAATTAATATCCGTATAACACCACTGTTTGGTTTATAATTTGAGAATGAGATATATGCATTTATCAAAAGGAGAACTACAAAAACAACGTAAAAAGTATATTCTGCTATTTGCCAATAAGATTCAGAATCGGGGCTCAATTGAGCTGGCTTAAAAAACCACGCAGTCACCATTATAGTACCAAGAAGAAAGGAAATAAGCAACATCCAACTTCCCCAGGCATTTCCTTTTTCAAAACCCGTTTTAGGCTTAAAGATGGTCTCAACTTTCTCATAATACTTGATGCCAAGAAACAGTATTATAATCCACACAAACAATATTAAGTAGTGGTACCATTCAGTCATACTCATGAGATTGGAAAAAAACAGTGTCTCCATAATTATTGGTTATTTATTTATAACAAACTATGCGCTTTGCAATACCTGACTCAGTAATGTAATTGTAAATATCGTTAGTAAGAACCAACCAACTATTCCTTCTATTATAGAAAGATACATTGCAAACCATTCATCTTCTTCTGGCATTGCTCCAAATCCAATCACAACAAAACTATTTAAGCTAAGGACTAGTGAGTTTAAGAACTTAACAATAATAACATATATTAAAAACAGAGAAGATATCAGCAGTATTAGAAAACCCGACCATAGTTTTCCTGATTTAGTTTTAATTCCCGCCCAACTTCCTGAATGAAAGTTGAATAGTTTTAATAAGCTTGGAATTATATCATATCTAAACTTACCAAGAAAATGCAACGGACCACCAAATAGTTTTAGGATTCTTGGCATTTCCTTGCCTTCAGATTGGTACTTCTTTCGCAATTCCTGAATATCATTATTGTCGAGAGTGATCTCTTTTGTAAAAACGGCATCAATGGGCTGGTCAGTTGTGATGTATTCGGAAAATCGACTAAATTGATGCAGGTAATATCTGTAATTCATTCCATCCCACCTTGAAAATGAAAACATGTACAAAACTGTGAAAATCATCAATATCCATAAGGATTGGATTAGTGATTTTCCCGGGTTTGTGGCATAATCTGAGAAAAACTTAAGAAAGACATTTAGCTTGTAATTTATTAAATTGTTAAATGAAGGGTTTATTTTCTGTGTGTGTGCCTGTTTCCGCGTTTCAATATCCTTTATCTCAACATAGGAACCATTAGCAGAAGTTATGTCACCACGTCCATGATACAACCCGTTAAATTTACTGTAAGCACTTATAAGATCGTTGTAACTAAGATTATTTGATAGCTCAAGGTCGCTAACCGCCTGGTACGGGATAATTAGTTCAGAATCCTCTTTATGGAAAATGGCAAACTTTTCACCCCCAAGATTATACCAAGGTACATTCGTATTAGATTCGGGGAAATCAAAATTTAGAATCCCGATATAATTCTCAACATAAAGCGAATCTATCAACAATGACTTGCTTACTTCGGCATAACTAAGGTTCAAAGTTTGTAGATGATTTCTGAACATTGTTAATTCATTAATCTCAGAACCTTCAAGATTTATTGAGAAAATATTTTTTATACCATTGTTTTTGAAGGTATTTTGATCAAGCACTAAGCTCTCAATGGATAAAGCATTGAGGTTAAGCATATAATATGTTTGCTCATAATCACGTTCAGAGAATTCAATTGAATCTGCCATAAACTCACAATTCACAATTGATAATTCTCCAATTGGGTTGTCAATGGTGAAAGTGGTGTGGAATTGGTTTTTATTGACTTTTAGACTTTTAATCTGAAAAGATTCACCTCTAAAGGAGACATCATTAAAAAACTTACAATTTTCAATAATTGTAGGATAACTACTTATCTGAAAGCAATTGTTGAATTCAATTGGTGATAAGAATTCACATCCAACAATATTGAGTTTTGAAAAATCCCACCAGCTGAACACCAATGGAGAATTTTCGGAGAGATTTATCTTACAATTATAAAAATAGACTTTCTTAGGTGATCTGTTTTTTTGTGATAAACTGTAAAGACTAAAAAAGACTTTATCAATAAGAAATCCATCATCTGATTCATCATTAATGATTTCATAATCGCTAATAATAATCTCAACTTCTTCTGATTGCATTAATTTGTTAAGAGTGGTGAGGTTGATTGTTTCTCTTTCATTATTTTCAACAAACTCTTCTTCCTCAACAACTTCCTCTTCCTGTAGTATCGGAATGTTTGCTTGCAAATTTAACCAGCAAATAGTTGATAGAAAGATGATTACAAATCCTAAAAAGTAAGTGCTTTTTCTCATTATGATTTCTTTAGCAATTCTGTTTTAAGGTTTATTTTTTTTACCGAATTATCGATGTCGAAGTTAAACAATAAATCACCAGAGTCTTTAAAAAGCTTAATGGAATTCATATCGAGCCAGTGTTTACCACCGCCAACATATATTCCTGAAAGTACTTCAACAAGGATATTCCCGCTTTTGTACCTAACAATTCTGATTCTTGCATCATTACCAATTTTTATCTTATCAAGAATAATTGGTTTTTCCTGAGATGTTTTAATGGTAATAATTCCTTTATCATTTTTAACAAACTTCATGCTGGTAAGATTTTCATATATTCCCGAAGCATAGTCGCTAAAATTACTGTTATAGGTGTCGAATGTAGATTTAATCTCCGATCCTTGGATCTCAATGGTGTTAGCCTTGAGTAAGTTCAATGCAGAAAATAAACCTGCTATGGTTGCTTCATATTCATTTTGCTTGAGTTTAATATCGGTTTCATGAAGTGTTACCGGAATGTTTAATTCTGAACCAAAATCATAATTTGTAAAATCATTATTATTCATTCCTGAAGTAGCAAAAAATGAGCCCTTAATAACTGCATTTCTAGCTTGATCTATTTCCAGTCCGTAGTGATTAAAGTCTTCGCTTTGGCTATATAATTTGGCCATAATTTTTTCACCAGATGGATTAAAAATAGCCACAAACATAAAGTCAAGGTCATGATCAAGTTTATCTATTCCGGCTTTTTTCACCCAATTTAAATTTCCGTCTAATGAATAGCTAGCTATAAAAACATCCGGGGCACCAGTGGCAGTTATTTCAGTATCCAAGAAATGCAGATCATTTTCGAAACTGCCATACAAATAGATAGTATTATTTCCATCAAAGCAAAGACTTAAGCCAATGTCGTTACCTTCTCCGGTTGCTGATTTAATCCAAACGATACGAAGATCTTTATCATATTTAGCAATAAAAACATCTCTACCATCATATTCTGAACTTATCTTATTGCCACCAAAGTCTGCTTTATCAATAAAATATCCACACACATAGTAGTTGCCTTGATTATCGGTTATTACATCCGATAATCTATCTGATTTAAAACCACCATAGTTGTTTGTAATACTCCATATTTGTTCTGAAGCTTTGTTTAATGAAGTGTTATTATCAACATCATAAATTGTAGCTCTTTCATCTTTAACAGTTGGCATAACAATACCAACAGGAGCTCCAAAAAATGTTGGGTCGGAAATGGTGAAATTTCGGTTTTTATAGTTGAAATAGTCACCGGTTGGATTATCACTAAAATCTATTGCTGTGGCCATATGGCCAGGAAACCCAACAGCAACAACCTCCTTATTAATAAGTGTTTTTACTAAATAAGAGAATAATACTGATCTATCTTCACAATCAGAAAACTGATAATGAAGCACCTCATCTGCAAAAAAGTATCTTTCAGTACCATAAGCATATTGATCGGTTTTATAACCAAATGCTTGTTGTGTAAAGCTTAATAATAAATTGGCCGATTCGATGTCGCCTTTACCATCTAATAATGGCTCAAAAGCTTTCTTTACTGATGTTTTAGTCCTTTCACAAACCACAGAATTGAAATAAACAATAATTTCAGAAAGAGGTATAGTCTTATAGAATCTTATCATTTCTTCATCGTAATCCAGTTTAAGAGTATGCTTAACACCTTCATATGTGAAATGGTAATCACGACTTTTCTTTATTGGATTTGTATTAAATGGTCTGTTTATGCTAACATCCATAATGATATCAGCTTCAGGAAAATCATCTTGATATGTCTGAATTTCATTACCATCTCCATCTATAATATAATACTTAGTCGAATTAAGTATGACAAAGTCAATATTATACATATTATATATGGAAGGCAGCAGGAGAAAAAGTTCCTTATCATTAAAACCAACTTTTGCTTTGTAACGACTTCTGTTTAACATAGTCCATTGAAATGCAATCTGTAAGTTTGGAGAGGAAGGGTAGATTTGTTGACTACATTCCTTAATAAGCTGATAGTAAGCCCAATTATTTAAGTTAAGAGTATTGGCAACCTCACTAACCTGATAGAGAAAATGATTGTAATTAAGCTCAGCGAATTCCGTCCAAAGTTTACTAGCATTTTCCGGTGATGGCTGAGTTTCTTTAACAGCTGAGAATCTACTATCAAGGTTGAAATATAGGGGCCATCCCAGAAAGTCCACATCTATTTTTTGAATTTCAAAGTCAATATCTTCGGTTTTTTTAATCCCAGGATATGCTGGCCCTTGATAGGTAATGGCATAATTTCCAACTTCGTAATCCAGTGAATTTCCTGTTATTACAACTTCTTCAAATTCAGGAATGTTATCTGGCTTTGGAGATAGAGTTTGAACTTCACCTTTTTCTATAGTTTGCGAAGAGAAACCATCAGTGAGATAGTTTGAAAAATCAATATCTATTTGAACTACAAAATCATCAAACTTTTGTTGGGTTTCTTTTTCAAACGTTGAATATTCTTCACGAATCTGCTTTTTAAAGTCCTCAAAGGTTTGAGACAAAAGAGGACTGTTAAAAAACAAAATAGAGGTGACCCAAACAACAATTATTGCTGGCCTTTTCATATTATATGTGTTTGGTCCTAAAAGTCAAGAATAGTGTTAAGTTGCTCAGATTGAATCTTTGCCTTATCCTTCAATTCCTTTTTGATAATATCTTTCGCCATATTTATAGCTTCATCATAAGAATAGGACATGGTTACAAACACCTCAGTGTTTTTGCCAATTGTTTTATCGGCTTCAAATAGTGTTGATGTGCGACCCATCTTTGATCCTACTATGGATTTAAAGGTAGCTACGGTTTCTGTTACGGATGCAGCTTCCTCAGCATTTAATTGCGCATTAGCGATTGTAGTTTCAATTAAACCCGCCACTTCTGTTCCTATTTGTCCGGCCAAGTTCACTTTTGCCACCTCATATGCTTGAAGTTTAGCAGCAGAATGAGTTTCTCCAACAGCACGGGCATCAGCTACAAACCACATTTTATTTCCCTTATCGTCGGTTTCATAGCGTTTAATCCATGTTGCTTCAATTTGCTTATCCATTGGCATTTGTCCGGGAGCAACTTTAAAGCCATCCTTTTTAAGTTTTTTAGCTTCCTTTCTAGCTTGTTTGATTGCTTTGTCTTTGATTTCTTTTTTAATCTCTTTTTCACTTTGGGCAATACCTGGCATAGCAATTAATAGTGCCAAGGTAATTACAACTAGATTAATGGTCTTTTTCATCATATTGGTTTAATTTGAGTTTTAATTTAGAATTGTTAAAAATTCACATCAAATATAGAAAAAAATATTGTATTGTTATAAAATTAACAATAAATAATGTAGTTTTACAATTAATTACTGCTAATGACAACATTTTCGACTCAAATATTTTCTTGTCCCCATTGTAATAAAAGGATGTATACATATGAGCTATCTTCTTATCATGTATATAGTTCCGAGGTTTATTCAGATGGGTATGTTGATAATAATCCACCTGTTTCCTTAAATAAGCAGATTGTTATATGCCATTATTGTCATAGAGAGATTTGGAGAGAAGATATCTCATTTGAAGAATCATATTCAACAAATGATCTACCTAAATGTAAAGATGTTTACGATTTGCCAATTGGTAAAGATTTGAATTCTAACCATAGCATTTCCACATATTATTTAAAGTTGATTGAAAATGGATTTGCCAATACTAAGGATAGAGAGATACATCTACGAACAGAAATATGGCACCTATTAAATAATACCTATAGGTATGGGGGCCATTCCGTTTTACATCAATTATTATTAGGAAGATACAAATATGCATTGCATAGATTTAAACAAAGGAAGCAGTTTAGAAAAGAGAGCATAGAAGCGCGTATTCTTTTAAAGGAAAATCTAAAAAATCTAATAAAAATATACATCCCTGAAAATGATGATGATTGGTTGTGGGTTGCTGAAATGCAAAGGGAAATTGGTAATTTTAGACAGGCTAGTTCATCTTTGAGGAAAATCGCTACATCACCGAAGTCAGACGCATATAAACTAATAAAGAAAAAGATATTTCTAAGACAATCAAAGGTCTTCAAACTGAATTAACAAATATTAAAATGGCTAAATTAAAACTCTTCTTTGGAATTATTTTATTATTCAATTTTACACAGCTCTATTCGCAGGGTGTAGAGAGTTTCATACTAAAGGCACCTGAAAAACCTTTTTATTCCATTAAAAAAATAGGAATATTGGAGTTTGATTGTAGTAATAACAGGCATATGAATGAGGTTGTTACCAATTTTATTGTAACGGACCTACTTGATCAGTATCGTGGGATTTACGATAAAAAGAGTAAATACTGGGGTTTAAAAAAAGGAAAGGAAGGACAAACTTTCGTAAAAGGTGTTAAAACAGATTTTTATACAATAATAGAGCGCGATCAATTACAAAAAGTTTTAAGGGAACAAAGGCTTTCATTAAGTGGAGCCATTGATGAAAGTTCAGCGGCAGAGGTTGGTAGAATATTAGGACTGGATGTAATAATTATGGGTACAGTTAGCTATAGCAGTGTTGATGAAAAAGGATCTAGTTTATTGGGTCTTGCAAGTTCTTCAGGGTCAAATTGTTTAACAAGAAAGGTTAATGCCAAGGGAACCATGAAAATGGTAAATGTACAAACTGCGCAGATTGTTGGTACCAAATCTGTCGAAACAAGATTGGAAATTTATAAATGTGATGATCAACGATCTGGAATTCCAAGACCTGAGGTTATGGCTGAAACATGTATGAAAGAGATAGCAAGGCAGTTTACAGATTATTTTGCTCCGGGCTATCAGTTCATTGAATATGAATTCGAAAAAATTAAAAATAAAGAGTTTCGTACAAAGGGTAAAGAAGCGATGGGCTTCATTGAAAATGGTGATCTTGATAGGGCTTTCCCAATCGTATATGCCATGTTTGAAGCCGATTCATATAATCCTAAAGCTGCTTATAATCTAGGAATTCTATATGAAATGGTAGGTTCATATCCTGATGCATCAGAGTATTATGGCATTGCTTATGAATTGGATTATACAAATGATGTATACGCAAAGGCATCGAAGCGAGCAAAAGCAGGTATTGGGTTAAACGAGTATCTTGATGATATTGGACGACCAGTGGAACCATATACTTTTACCGGTGGTGGTGCCGCAGGAGCCCTTGCAGATAGGGTTGAAGTAAAAGGAAGTAGCGCTGATCGCGTTGATGTTTATGAATTGCCTGATAAGAGTTCTAAAATTGCTGCAAAGGTTCCTGGTGGGCTTGAGTTTAAAGTTATTGAGAAAAGCGGACAATTCTACAAAATTCAACTCCGTGGAACTAAAACCGGGTTTGTCCATAAATCGGATGTAAAATAGATTTTTTATTCTTACCTAAAACAATAATAATGCTAATGAAAAAGCTATCCATAGTATTTCTATTATTGGGAATTACCATAACTGCGGTTGCCCAAAAGCCTGCATGGACTGATTATTATAAACGAGCGGAGATGTATCCAGAAAATGAGTTTTTGGTAGGTTATATTTCCGGCAATAATGTGGAGGATAAGGAGTCTGGTGAACTAAAATTGGTTTATGAAAGTATGGCTAAAGATAAAGTAGTTCAAAGTATTCAGGTTGAGATAGAAACTAATAATAGTCTGGAAATATCAAATATTAACGGTAGTTCAGGAGAGGAGTTTTTATCCAAGAGTGTTTCGTTTTCAAATGCGGATGTTGCAGGATTAACAACTCAGAGTTATTATGATAGAAGAAAAAAAGAAGTATTTGCAATTGCCTTTGTGAATAAAAAGGAACTTGCATTTTACTATCGGAATAAGATAAAATCAGGACAGGAGGATATTGAACAGAAACTCAATCAGGGAAAATCATATGCGAAAAAAGGTAAGAAGGAACTGGCGTTAAAAAGTTTCTATGAAGCAATGCCAATATTGATGACCATCGATAAGGCTAGAACTTTGCTAATCGCCATGAATAGGAAGATGTATGCTGATATAAATATGGATGAAATTAATAAACTTAGGTTTGATATAAACAGTGAAATAGTAAAACTGATTAACCCAAGCGAGCTTAACCTGAGTGAAACATCATACTTCATGGCCTATGGACTATTTCTTCAACTCGGCAAAGTTGACGGTGATATTTATATGCATGACTTCACTTATGAAAATACAGGTTTAGTAAGTAAGTTTAGTCAGAAAATCAATCAAGAGTTTGTTTCAGCATTAATAGAAGCAGGTGATTATAATGTTAAATCTGCAAATTTTATCCGTAGCCAAATTAATATCACTGGCAATTATTGGAAAGAGGGTGATTATATTAAAATAATAGTTTCAGCTACTAGAAATGAAAAACTTATTGCCGTATCAAAAGGAAGTTTGCCGCTTTCTTGGCTACAGAATGAGAACATAGATTTTTTACCCGAGCAAATACATAGTATGATTGCACTTGATGGTTGCACTATTATAATTAAGGAAGCTCCTAGTAAGTTGAAACTAGGAATGCCGTCTACTACTCCGATTGCTATTGAGCTAATTAAAAATAGTCATGGTATTAATCAGCCAGTGCAAGGAGTTCCCATTGAGATAATCAATTCAGAAACAGGTGAGTCTTTATGTAATGGAGTAACAAGTATTGATGGAATTTCATTATGCTACCTGCCAGTTATTAATAATGCAGGTGCGGTTCTTAAGCTAATTGCAAATATAAAGCTTGATAATTATTTATCAATCAACGAAGGGTCACTCTACCATACAATTGCAACTATTCAAAATCCTGTGCTAGGTATGGAAATAGCTTTAAATACAGAGAAGCCTACTGTTTATATTGTTAGTAAAGAGTTACTTCAGGGAAGATCAATGGATATAAAAACCTTGGAACCAGTTGTTAAAGAAACTTTAGCTGACTATGGGTATAATTTCGTGGATTCAGATATCGATGCAGATTATATGATTAATTTGGAAGCAAATACTACTACTGGTAGTAGTTATGAGGGTATATATTTTGCATTTCTGGATGCTAATTTGTCGGTAGTAAATAATATCCTAAAAGAGGAAATATTTAAAACACATCTTGATCAGGTGAAGGGCGGTGGAAGTAATTATGCAAAAGCAGGGAAGAAAGCATACATAATTGCAGCCTCTAAATTAAAAGAAACACTTAAAAATTCAATACTTGTGAAGTAGTAATACAATCAGGTATAAATCGAACTTATCTTTTTTTCTTATCTTTATCCCACAATAAAATTCCAGGTAAGATGAGTTCCGCAACCAACAGATTTTTACCATTGTTTTTGTGTTTGATATTTTTTCATTCATATTCTCAGAATGATATTAGGAATTACACAAAATCAGATGGGCTTACATCAAACACAATCCTCACATCTATAATCGACTCAAAGGGAATTATTTGGGTTGGAACTGCTCAGGGTGTTTCTGCATTCACTGGCAATAAGTGGATTGGTATTAGGAGTATTTCAGAAAAGGATGGTAGCAAAAAGGCAATGGGAAAAGTTACCCATATCTATGAAACCAGAAGCGGTGATATATGGGCCGCAGCAGAAAAAGGAATCTTTATTTTTAATGGTGAATACTGGACTCATTTCCATGATCAAGAGAATGAAGGTTTTTCAGTAAAGGAAATTTTCGAAGATCGTCGTGGATGGATGTTTGTGCTACTTGAGAAGTATCCCAATGTTAAGGATATGGCCGATCTTGGTTTTTCCATAGTTGAAGGAGCTTTACAAATGTATAATGGGTATCAATGGCATAAATTCCCTCGACAAATTGGAGGTTCGGCAGCTGTTCCAGTTGGTTATCCAAATGAATATTTCACATCTCACATTCAAGACTTTGAGGGAAATGTTTGGGTTACAAGCTTGGATGGTATATACCAGTTTGATGGCTTGGACTGGGAAGCTATTGATGAAGAGGACATACCGAGTGATATTTGTTTTCAGGTGCTACAATCTAACGATAAAAAGATTTGGGTGGCTACCAAGCATGGAGTTGCCATGCGAGACGGCGATGATTGGGTTAAATTTGAAAAGGAGAAAGGTATAAAAGGTAATCCTGTGACTTCAATGTTTTTGGATAAGAAAAAGAGAATATGGGTGGTTACAAGTAACGATAGCAGGTTTAAATATCTATGTTACTACGAAAATAACAAATGGCATGCTTTCTCAAAGGATAATATGAAAGTTAAGGGGGAGTTAATTGATTTATTGGAATTCAATGATCAGATTCTTGCATTTTCCAGGAAAGGTGTTCATTTGTACAGTGATAAAAATTGGGAAAACCTAATTGTCGTTAATAAAATTAATGATGATGATTTTTCAAATGTTGTAAAAAGAAAAGATAAATCCATTTTGTTTACTGGCGATAAAGGATTGTATGAGATTAACAAAAGTGGTGTTGTTAGGTTATATGAGTTCGATGATGGATGGAAACCTAATTTGGTGATAGAGGATAATAATAAGAATGTTTGGGTTGCTACTCAGAAAGATGGCCTTTTTATGATTAGTGATATTAAAGTTACTAGGTTCAATGAAGATAATGGCCTATCAGATAATCAGGTAGCAAATTTGATTGAAGGCAAAGAGGGAGCAATATGGATAGTTACTAAATCTGGAATTAGTCGGATAATAATTGACTAGTCTTTTTTCTTGGTAAACCAGGTGCTGTTTTCAGGAGGTACGATTTTAATGGATGTAGCCTTAATAACATCATCTTTAATCACTAATCTAGCTACATAGAGTGAATCTCCTGGCATTCTATTGCCAACAGCAATTACTTTGTACCTACCTCCACTTATTGGTTTTGGCCAAAAACCTTCGTATAGTTTTCCACCCCAGTCACCATGGATTAGATAATCAAAATCTTCTAGGTGTGGAAGAATTTCATCTCGCGTAAATGCTTTATTCATCCAAGTGTGATTATCTTCAATTATCTGATGTTTATTATGCCACATTGATTGACTAGCAAAAAAGAGCATTAATTTATTATCGTCCCAATGTGGTTTCATTAAGTCAATATAATTTAGAAACCTATCAATTGAATCATTGGGATTTAGAAACATATAGTTTGCGAATTCATCTTTCATCAACTTATATCGATATCCTATTCTGTTGATATAAGTCATTTCAGCTTCATACTGATGTTCTCGACTTCCTACCCATCTTTCATAATGATAGTTAAGGTCATGGTTTCCCGGTGCGTAATAAATTTTTGCTCCGGTATTACTAAATTTTGTAAAAACACTGTCCCACTCACTTTCAGTATTGTCCTTTACCAAATCCCCAAGTAAAAATATGTAATCTGGATTTTGATTTATAATGCTATCTACCATTGCATTATATGTGTGGGGATAGGCCAGTAAAGGATAGAGGTGTCCTGTTGTAACTATAACAACACTATCCTTGTTAAGTTTGTTTAATTCTGGAGTAAGTTCTTCATCATAGTATCCATCATGAAGCTCTTTTAGAGTTGTGGGGTTATATTCTTTCTTATCAATTGTATTTTGAGAACATGAGGATAGAATAAAAACGATACTCACTAGAATGGATAATAACCTTAGGGATTTCATTTGTTTAATATTTTACTTAGAAAACAGATTGTATTTAAAGATGCTGAAGATAGCTCTGAATCCATCTTTCCAACCAATCTTCTTTCCATCTTCATAGGTCCTTCCATAATAGGAAATACCAACTTCATAAATTCGAATTCCTGGGATATTTGCAACTTTGGCTGTAACCTCAGGTTCAAATCCAAATTTCTTCTCTTTAAGATTGATTGATTTTAATATGTCTGCTCTAAAAAGTTTGTAACATGTTTCCATGTCAGTTAAGTTTAAGTTGCTAAACATATTCGAAAGCATTGTAAGAAATTTATTACCAATGGAATGCCAGAAAAACAAGATCCTATGTGGGTTACCACCAATAAAACGTGATCCATATACAATATCAGCAACCTCATCTATTATTGGCTTAAGAAGTTTATTATAATCTTGTGGATCATATTCAAGATCCGCATCTTGAATAATGATATAATCACCACTTGCCTCTGCAAAACCTTTGTGAAGTGCTCCTCCTTTACCCAGATTTTGGGTTTGAGAAAGCAGTTTAATACTATAATTTTTATGACCAGCAATGTACTCTTCAACGATATTTATAGTATCGTCTGTTGAGTTGTCATTTACAATAATAATCTCTTTGGAAATATTATTAATTAGTTCAACAGCGAGAATCTTATCCAGAATAAGATGAATTGTATTTGCCTCATTATAAGCTGGGATAACTATTGATAAAGTAGATGACATTGATACCTTGTTTAAGTTCTGCAAAGATAGAAAAACTAGAGTCTTTGAAAGGTTAGAATATAGTTATATCATTCGTATTAATGATAAAGCCGAATTAACAGTTTTTACGGGCTCAAATCGCAATGTTAAGCTGCCCTTTATTTCTTTCATGACTGCTGCTGTTGGGTTTGTTTGAATGAAATTTAATACTTTTCCAAACTGGTCAGATTGGAAGTAAGGTGATTCTTGTGATGCTGGAAAATAACCCGTCATTCGATTATGCTTAAGGTTTAGTTTCACGAATCCTATCGACTTGGCAACCCATCTTAACCTCACTATGTTTATTAATGAATTTGTCTCGGTTGGGATTGGGCCGAATCTATCAATAAGAGTATTACAGAATAATTGAATTTGCTCTTCATTTTCAAGGTTATCAAGCTCTTTGTAAAGGCTAAGACGTTCAGTAATATTACCAATATAGTCATCGGGAATTCTAATTTCCAAATCTGTTTCAATCTGGCAATCTGCAATAAAATTCTCAGCTGTTTTTTCCTTATTATAGAGTTCTGCAAATTCACTTTCTTTTAATTCAATTATAGCTTCATTAAGAATCTTCTGATACATCTCATAGCCAATATCGGAAATGAATCCGCTTTGTTCGGCACCGAGTATATTACCTGCTCCTCTAATATCCAAATCCCTCATTGCAATATTAAATCCACTACCCAAATCACCATGCTCTTCAATGGCTTTCAATCTTTTTCTTGCCTCATTTGTTAGGGTTGAGAGGGGAGGAGATAATAAATAACAAAAAGCCTGCTTATTTGATCTTCCAACTCTACCACGAAGCTGATGGAGGTCACTAAGTCCATGGTTCTGAGCATCGTTAATTATTATGGTATTGGCATTTGGAATGTCTAATCCTGATTCAATAATCGTTGTTGCCAGAAGTACATCATAATCTCCATCAATGAAATCTAGCATTACTTTTTCAAGGGTCTGGCCATCCATCTGACCATGACCAATACCAATTCGTATACCAGGCACAAATTTTACAAGCATATCATAAACATCCATGATATTTTGTACCCTGTTATGGACAAAAAACACCTGTCCACCTCTGGAAATCTCATAGTTAATGGCATCACTAATTACATCAGCACCAAAAGATCTTATCTGTGTTTGTATTGGATGTCGGTTTGGAGGTGCGGTATTTATAATACTTAAATCGCGGGCACCCATTAATGAGAATTGCAATGTACGTGGAATAGGTGTTGCAGTTAGCGTTAGGGTATCAATATTAGCCCTGAATTGTTTTAACTTTTCCTTGGCGGAAACTCCAAATTTCTGTTCTTCATCAACAATGAAAAGACCAAGATCCTTGAACTCTATATCTTTGGACAGCAATCGATGGGTTCCGATCAGAATATCAACTTTTCCTTCTTTAAGTCTTTGGAGTGTGTCTTTTTGTTGTTTCGTGCTTTTAAACCTATTAATATAATCTACTGTTGCCGGAAATTCAGCCAATCTTTGTGCAAAAGTTTTAAAGTGTTGCAAAGCTAGTATTGTAGTAGGAACAAGAACGGCAACTTGCTTGCTGTCAGTTACAGCTTTAAAAGCAGCGCGAATGGCAATTTCAGTTTTCCCAAAACCCACATCTCCACATATTAATCTGTCCATGGGTGACTCTGCCTCCATGTCCCGCTTTGTATCTATGGTAGCTTTTAGTTGGTCAGGTGTGTCTTCATAGATAAATGATGCCTCCAATTCATTTTGTAAGTATGTATCAGGAGCATATTGAAAGCCCTTTGAATCTTTTCTTTCCGCATAAAGTTTGATCAAGTCTCGGGCAATATCTTTAACCCTGTTCTTAGTTTTATTCTTTAAGTTGCTCCATGCTTTTGATCCTAACTTGTTCAAAATAGGAGGTGTACCATCCTTACCTACATATTTAGAAATCCGATGCAATGAATGAATGCTAACATATAAGATGTCATCGTTTTTGTATATCAGGCGTATGGCTTCTTGTTTCTTGCCGTTATTATCTACAATTTGCAGCCCATCAAATTTTCCAACTCCATGGTCAATATGCGTAATATAATCACCAGGGTTTAAGTCATAAAGATCCTTTATGGAAATCACTTCCTTATTGGCAAAACCTTCCCTAAGTCTGAATCTGTGATATCTGTTAAAAATTTGATGGTCAGTATAGCATAGTACTTTTATATCGTCATCGATAAAGCCATTGCTCAAACTCTGATAAACAGGAGTAAACTTTACCCTTTCCGATTCTGGTCTATCATCCTGAAGGTCTTCAAAGATTGCATAAAGACGCTCAATTTGTTTCTTGTTATTTGAAAAGATTAAGCACTTATAACCCTCATATGTTCTTTTTGCAATATCACCAATTAGTAATTCAAAGTTTTTATTGAATGAAGGTTGTGGAGACTGATTGAATTCAATTTTTGCAGCATCTGAAAAATAATTGCTATTAGAAAACTCAATGGTTGAGAATCCAGCTAAAATAGAATCAACATAATTGCTTTTTGTAAAAAGAATTTCTGGTGAAACTGCTTCATTCTGGTCTTCAAGTTTTTCAAAACTCAGAATAGCTTTGTTATACTCTTTATCTATACAATCAAGTGTGAGCTTAATATTTTCAATCCAAAGAGTCGTTGCGTTGGGTATATAGCTTAAAAAATCAACACGTTGCTCAACTATTTTTCTGCTTTGAACATTGGGGAGAAGAGTAATACGGTTAAGTTTTTGTATGGATAACTGTGATGTGGGGTCAAAAGCTCTTATGGATTCCACTTCATCGCCAAAAAATTCAATTCGGTATGGGTGCTCATTTGAGAATGAGTAAACATCAACAATACCACCTCTTATGGCAAACTGTCCTGGTTCCGAAACAAAATCAGCATGTTCAAATTCAAGTTCATATAATAAGTCGGTGATAAAATCCAAAGAAACTTCTTCACCTACCCTTAATTTCATCAGGTTTTTTGAAAGATATTTTTTTGTCACAACTTTTTCAGCCAAAGCTTCTGGGTATGTAACGATAATGGTCTTTTTGTCACCCGACATTGTTCGCTTTAGAACTTCGGTTCTTGAAAGTTGATAAGCTCTGTCAACCTTTTCTGGTTCATAAGGACGAGAGTAAGATGTTGGGTAAAAAAGTACTTTTTTCTGATTCAACTCCAAATCCGACTCATCCAGCAACGATTCAATATCGTTATAGTAATAGGCAGCCTGTTCCTTATCCGGTAATACAACCACATGTTGTTGCTTCCCTTTTTTTTCCAATATGGAAGCGATTGTTAATGCAACAGATGATCCAATTACTCCAACTAGTTGAATATGTTTTGTGCCGGAATCAATTGATTGCTGCAGTTTAATTGAAGAAAGGCCATCGGCAAACTTCTTTATAAGTTGGTCAGGATTCAAATTTGAAATTTTATTACAAAGAACGCAAAACTAAGAAAAATGGAGATTTCATTTTACTAATTTCAGATTCAATAATTATCAAATTAATAAATAATACAATCCTTATTTAGAATAATTTTTAATTACAAATGGATTTTCTATTTTTGCAGCGAATTCAAACTTCAATAACTCAATATCCCAGATGGTTAAATTTGATGCTAAGAAATACGCAACGAAGGATTTAGAAAAGCACATTAAATATCTAAACCTATTGTCCGACCGATTCCCAAATGTGCAATCAGCAAGTACGGAAATTATAAACCTTGAGGCAATTTTAAACTTACCAAAGGGAACGGAACACTTCCTTTCTGATATTCATGGTGAGTATGAAACATTTAGCCACGTACTGGCCAATGCTTCAGGTGTTGTGGTTAGGAAGATTGATGAGGTATTTGGTAAAACTCTTCGAAAAAAAGAGAAATCACTGCTAGCAACTTTAATTTATTACCCGAAGGAAAAACTGGAATTGGTATTAAAGAGCGAAGATGATATTAATGAATGGTATGGGATAACACTGCAAAGATTATCTAAAGTAGCTCGTGCAGCTGCCTCCAAATACACCAGATCAAAAGTTCGAAAGGCAATGCCCAACGACTTTGCCTATATAATTGATGAATTATTAAATGAGAGTGGAGAGGATAAGGAAGAATACTTTGAGGGTATTATTAATTCCATTATTAATATAGATCGTGCTGAAGCATTTATTATTGCCATATGTGAGTTTATTCAGCAACTATTGGTTGATCGTCTGCATATTATTGGTGATATTTTTGATAGAGGACCTCAT
Source organism: uncultured Bacteroidota bacterium (assembly GCA_937901015.1). Lineage (GTDB taxonomy): Bacteria > Bacteroidota > Bacteroidia > Bacteroidales > F082. The sequence goes on from CALCGQ010000198.1 coordinate 36,416, forward strand.
CCTGAAAAGGTAATGGACCGATTAATGAGTTACCATGCTGTTGATGTCCAATGGGGTAATCATGATATTGTTTGGATGGGTGCTGCAGCCGGAAACCTTGCCTTAATTGCAAATGTTATAAGAATATCTTTGAGATACAATAATCTTGATACTCTGGAAGATGCATATGGTATAAATATGCTTCCCTTGGCCAGATTTGCCATGGAAAAATATGCAAAGGATCCTTGTGATTTATATGCCATTAAAGGTGATGCTAGGCATTCTGATATTAAGTTGCTGAAGCAAATGCAAAAGGCAATTTCAATAATACAATTTAAACTGGAAGGGCAAACCTCCAAACGGAATCCTCAATTCAAAATGGTTGACCGTCAGGTTTTTGATAATGTTGACTTTAAAACAGGAACTATTGTTTTAAATGGAAAGAAACATAAGCTGAAAGAGAATAACTTCCCAACCATAGACCCTGCAAACCCTTACGAACTAAGTCAGGATGAATTGGAAGTTATGGATAAGCTAAGATCTAGTTTTATTAATAGTCAGCGTCTAAAAACACATGTCGACTTCTTGTTTACCAGAGGAAGTATGTATCTTACTCATAACTCAAATCTTCTATATCATGGTTGCATACCAATGGATGAGAATGGGGATTTCGAAGAGCTGGAGATTGAAGGTGCTAATTATTCAGGAAAACAATTATGTGATCATCTAGATCGTGTGGCCAGAAAGGGATATTTTCAACGTAAATTGAAACCAGAAGATAACCCTGGTTTAGATTATATGTGGTATTTATGGTGTGGACCGCTTTCTCCATTATTTGGGAAAAAGAAAATGGCAACTTTTGAGAGATATTATATCGAAGATAAAGCTACCCACAAAGAAGGGCGCAACGCATATTATACTCTTGCATTTAATGAGGAGAAATATTGTGATAAGATATTAACGGAATTTGAATTGGATCCTGCAATTTCACATATTGTAAATGGTCATGTACCTGTAAAAGTGAAAAAAGGTGAAAGCCCAATTAAAGCAAATGGGAAATTATTTGTAATCGATGGTGGTATGTCAATTCCATATCAGCAAGTAACTGGAGTATCAGGATATACATTGATTTTTAATTCATATGGTTTGGTATTAGTTGAACATAAAGAGTTTTCATCAATGGCAAATGCCATCAAGGAAGAAAAAGATATAATATCCGACCGTGTATTTATTGAAGGCACTGCAGCCAGAAAAAGAGTTGCCGATACTGATGTTGGTAAGGATCTTAATATTCAGATTGATGATCTGAAATTGTTGCTGGCAGCATTTAGGAAAGGTCTGATAAAAGAAAAGAGGTAACAGAGTGATTAACTAACAAAATCGTTATATTTACTTTTTTTGAAGAACATTTAAGGTACAATTGGATTGAGGAGAGTAATGAAGTTTGGTGGAGCATTAATGAAAGATGCTCAAGGCATTACAAGAGTTGGCGGACTTATTGAAGAGTTTAGCTGTGAACCTTTGGTAGTTGTTGTTTCGGCAATTGGTAAGACCACTAACGCTTTGGAAATACTTTGTGAAAAATCACAATTAGGAGAACCTGTTGATAAAGATTTCTACAAAGTAAAAAAACTTCATTTGGAGATTTATAATGAACTATTTCCACAGGGAAATAGCCAAATGTCCATTGCTTTAAGTGATCTTTTTGATGATCTCTGGACTGCACTTAATGAAGAATACCAAAATAGATATGAAGCCTACGATAACATTGTTTCTATTGGCGAAGAATTATCATCTTGCATAGTTTATCATTATCTGGTTTCCAAGGGTATTAAAACACGATTATTGAGTTCAAAATGTCTGATTAGCACAGATAGTAACTATACTGATGCTGAGGTAAATTGGAATTATACAACTAAAACAATTAATTCACGTGTTATCCCCACTTTAGAAAATAGAGAAGTTGTAATAACACAAGGGTTTATTGGAGCAGACAGCTTAGGTAAAACAACAACTCTTGGTAGGGAAGGATCAGACTTTACTGCAGCAATTTTTGGAAATATTATTGATGCTGATGAGGTCACAATTTGGAAGGATGTTCCTGGTTTAATGAATGCTGATCCGGCGCGTTTTGAAAATGCGGTAAAGCTTGATAGTTTATCATATCATGAAGCTATTGAGCTTGCATATTATGGTGCATCAGTAATCCATCCTAAAACAATACAACCTCTTAAAGTAAAGAATATTCCACTTATTGTTAGACCATATTATGATTCTTCACTTGAGCCAACAAGAATCACAAATAATACTGATAGTGACGGTGCTGAATCAAGTATTATAGTTAAAGACAACCAGATACTACTTTCAATAAGTACTCAGAACTTATCATTTATTGCTGAGAATAATCTTAAGCAAATATTTGATGCCTTTAGTAGAAATAAGGCTCATATAAATTTAATGCAAAATTCTGCAGTAAGTTTTTCTGTTTGTTTTAATGAGGATCTTATTAAATTGGAGTCGATTATTGATGAGCTTAAAGACAATTTTAAACTTAGGTACAACACAGGTTTACAGTTGATTACTGTTCGTCATTATAATGATGAACTTGTGAATAAGCTAATAGGAGAAAGTAAGGTATATCTTGTTCAAAAAAGTCGTGTTACCGTTCAGGTATTATTAAAACGGTAGTTCGGTAATAGGCATAAAAAAACCCTGATAGAATTTCTATCAGGGTTTTTTTATGTAATCTTAAACTATTTAATTAATAGCTTGTTTGTAACGATATTTCCATCTTTCATTACGCTTACCATATAAAGTCCCAGTTTGTTACCAATAGGGATTTGCATAGAAGTGTTATTAATAGAACTGCTATAAACCTTTTGTCCCATTAAATTTGTAATGATCACATCTGCACCATTCCAGGCATCTGATGAATTAATAGTTACAAACCCTGGTTTACTGGAAATAATAATATTGTTGTCTTCAGTATCACCTATACCAACAGTACCCCAGTCACTTAGTTCAATATCATCAATAAATCCGCCATA
>CALCGQ010000199.1 GCA_937901015.1 uncultured Bacteroidota bacterium
TTGTTAATAGCTATATCAGCTAAGGTTAAGAAAGTTTCTCCAATATTAACAATCTCAGATGATACTGATGCACTATCCGGGCGATTATCCATCCCGGGAATGCTAGTCTGAAAATCCCTAACAGGATTATAAATAAGCCAATAACCTATCATGGCAACCCCCAGTGCTACAACTATCAATATTATGGTTATTTCTTTTTTTGAAATTGGCATTTAGCCTGATCCTTTCTTTATAATCCGCAGATCCGCGATATCTGAAAACGATTGTTATGCTCTATTAGTGGTCAGCAATATCATATACCATGAGTGAAGTTCCATGACGAACAAATAACCTTTTATTATGGATTACAAGATGCGCCCAATGCCATTTTTCACCATATGGAACCTCAAAAGAGCTAATTAGATTATAATCATTAGTCTTAGGATCCACTATGCCAACTTTACCGCCAGTACCATAACAATAAAGCAATCCATCAGCATAGATAATATTTCCAACTTTCAGCATATCTGATTGATACAGTACTTCTCCCGTTTGCCAATCGAGACATACCCATTTTTTGTTTGCATCACCACTGCCATATATTCTTCCATCAAGTAGAATTGCACCACCCATTTTTGAGTCTAATAATACATCTTCCCAAACTTTGGTAACGGTGTTGCCTTTATCAGATAGTTGTAACATAACACCACCTTTGCCGTATCCACTAAAACAATATAGCATGCCATCTTTGTAAAGTGGTGTGTTCGCTTGAACAGACCATTTATTTGGGTGAGGATAAGTCCAAAGCATTTTTCCTGTTTCTGCCTCCAGTCCTATTATGGAACTAGCTGTTTGAGTTACAAAAATATTTTGTCCTTCAAAATTTATAACGATAGGTGAACAATAGGCGCTAACCTCTTCTTTTCCTGGTGACTCCCAGATGAATTCCCCTGTATCCTTATTTAGAGCCAGTATATTTGTTTTAATTCCTCCTGGTGTAACATAAAGAATATCACCATCGATAAGAAGATTTTCTGTTACACCCCATTTGATATTTCTACCATCATATTCATTGAAAAGGTCAACTTCCCAGTTTATTTTACCATCATCTGCATTAATGCAAAGAAGTTTACCAAAGGAACTCATGATATAAAGCTGATTATTGTAAATAAGTGGGGTAGAACGAGTGCCATCAAAATTGTCCATCCATTCTTCACCAAAATTTGTTTGCCAAACTTTTTGACCATCATGGTTTAAGGCAACAACAAATCCAACACCATCTTCAGTTGTTCCTCCGGTGTAAATGTACTTGTCTGTCACAGCAGCTGAAGCATGGCCAACACCAAGTTCATCGTAATGCCAAATCATGGTTGGGCCATCTACTGGCCATTGTTTTAGTAATCCAGTTTCTGGGTAATTTCCATCTCTGTCTGGTCCTCTCCATTGTGCAATTTCCTGAGCCGTTATATTAATTTGGCTACAGCATAGCAGTATGATAATCAGTATTATTGAGTTTCTCATGTCTTTTTTCAATTATTAATATTTCCTTTAATCTACGGCCAAATTTACGTTTTATTGTATTTGCTAATTGTTAACAAGGCTTATTTAAATTGCTTCTTTATAAGATATTTGAGTCTAGAAATGGAATAAAAATGGTGGTTAATTTTTTCCAATTTGAGTAATGTATTTCCCACTTTGGGAATGTATGGATGGCAGCTTGGTGTGTGTAATTAACACATAAACAGTTATTTGAGATTTTTGGCAACTTTTTGGCATAAGTAGGATAGTTCACCAAAAAAGGCATGTCATGATAACTAAAATAATTCCACATCCTTGCTTAGATAAGATTATTGAATACTATTGGATTGAGAAGAATGGTAAGAGCAGTGTAAAAGTACTTCCTGATGGTACCACCAGTATCATCTTTAATCTGGGAGATCCCATAAACATCTATGGTATTAATGGCAATTACAAAAATGTTTCCAAGAATATAATAGTTGGAACTCAAAAGAAGCACTATACTGTTGATGAAAAAAATGACACATATATTGTAGGTATTAAGTTCACACAAGGAGGAGCCTATCATTTCTTCAAACTGCCAATGTTAAAATTTAGCAATAAGATTATCAACCTTGAAGATGTTCTGAATGGTGAATCAGAAAAAATCAGGGGATTGTTAAGAGATGCTCAGGGAGTTGATGAGGTTAAAAAAGTATTGGATTACTATTTGCTAATCAAAGCCGACATGTTATCCGGCACAAATGATATTGTGGATTATGCCATAAAAAGTGTAAAGGCAGATGGATCACCGGCATTAATAAAAGAACTTTGTTTAACGGCTAATATTAGTAATAAGCACCTCATATCTTTGTTTAACAAGAAGGTAGGATTGTCACCAAAAATTATACAAAGATTGAATAAATTCATAAAAGTTATACATACAATTCAAAGTCGTAAAGAAATTATCTGGCCTGAGGTCGCGTTTGAATGCAATTATTATGATCAGGCACATCTAATTAACGAGTTTAAGAGTTTCTCAGGTTTATCACCAAAGAATTATTATGATGGTGTTGTTAATGAGGGTATAAGAGTGAGGGTGTAGATAATTAGTTGATTAGATAAATGGTCATTAAAACTCTTATGAATTTTTGCAGTTTTTAACACATGGAAACAATGGAGAGACATAATCAGTTTAACATAAGATTTAACACTAAAAAGGCAATGTTTTTGTCACTACTTACATATAAGTATTTTTCTCAGGATCACGTAGTTTGGTAAGTTTTTTCCAATACTTTGGCTTGCTTTTTAGTATGTTTGCCATTGAGTTTGAAAAAGTTTTTTAAAATTAGCAAATTATTAACTTGATTATAAGGTGAATATGTAGTATATTTGGCAAGTTGAGACAGCCACTTTTATTTGTCTCATTTTGAATTGTTTTTGTTACTCTTCTAACCACCAAAAAAAAGTAAATGAAAAAGATATTTACAAAGTATTTAAACTTAGTGTTTGTGTTTACATTGCTATGCAGTATATCTCTTACTTCAGTAGGCCAAAATACTTACAATCATTTTAATGAATTTGATGCCAAACTTGATATGCAATATATGCATATTCACGATCAGTATAAGATGAAGTTGGATCCAAAAAATTATGATTATTCTGAGAACCAACGAAACGTAGATAACGACTATCTCCTCTTTTTGATGGATGTAGCAGTGATTAATTCTGTTTTTTCAAATCCAAAAAGACATATTTATACTTATACACCTGATAATAATTACCTGGATAATACATTAACTCAGGAAGAGATTAATGGTAACTGGGAAATTTTAAGTATTGAATCCTTTACATACGATACTGTTGGTAATGTGCTTACTTCTCAGCTAAGGGTATGGGATGGTTCGAATTTGGAAAACGTTAGCCGTAGTACATTTGCTTATAATGCAAGTAATAATATTGATACTTTTTACACAGAATTATGGATTAATAATTCATGGACCAATAGTGATAGAGGTACTTATGAATATAATACCAGTGGAAATGTACTTTCATATTTAACAGAGAATTGGGAGAATAACGATTGGGAATATAATACTAATGAAATATACACCTATGATAGCCAAGGGCATTTACTTACTGCTGAAGGGAGTATTTGGATGGGCAATGGATGGGCTACTGATAGACGCCATAACTATACATATGATTCAGGTGGAAATCTAACAGAGGGTCTTAGTGAGATTTATGTTGGTGATACAGCTTGGGCTAACCTTTATAAAGAAACATATACATATAACGGAGCAAATAATCGTTTAACATTCTTAGGCCAGAATTGGGAAGCAGGATGGGTTAATAACCTTAATTATATGTATTCATATGATGGACTAGGTTTTCTTTCAAATATGATAATCCAGATGTGGGAAAGTGGCGATTGGTTAAACCAAATTCAAGAGGATTACTACTATAACGACTTTGGAGGAATTGAAACTGTATATACTCAAGTATGGGAGACCGGTTCCTGGGTAAATTCAACCAATTCGCAAAATACTTATGACCAGCATGGTAATACCACAAAAGGACAATTTTTTGACTGGGAAGATGGTAACTGGGGACATACATTTGACGGTGTTATAAAGGCATATTATAATTATAGCCTTGATGTTAACTATTTTACAGGCTATTTAGCAGATATAAGCTATGTTTCCATAATAGTTGGAGAAAATGAAATTGAGGAAAATAAAGCTAGTAAATTTGCTTGCCATCCAAATCCAATTTCAAATAGATCAACCTTGTCAGTGACTGTTGGTAATGATTCAGATACTGAAATTGGCATATACAATATTGCTGGAAAAAAAATACAATCGATTCATACGGGTCTTTTAAAAAAGGGTAAGCATAGTTTTAATATATCGGCTAATTCATTGCCAGCTGGTATGTATATTGCAAAACTTACAACAGATAATACCACAGAATCGCTTAAAATAATTATTTCAAAATAAAAAATCTTTATGTAAACTAAATACTTTAATCATGAAAAAATTTAACCACTTACTTAGTATAACACTGTTGGCAATAATTTTGTCACTAAGTGTTAATTCAATGGGTCAAAACCCATTTGAAATAGAAATAATACAGCCCAACAATGCTGATATTGACTGGATTAAGGGACATTCTTATACAATATCCTGGCTTGATAACCTTACACAACCTGTAAATATTTTTCTTGTAAATGATGTTTTAGCACCTGCCATAGACACTAAAATAAATGCAACTCCTGTTGTTGGAACAACATGGGTTTGGGATATAGATCCTGCCACTATAGCCTCCCCTGGTTATAAAATTAGAGTTGAAAGTTCTGTTAGTGCTGCAACTTATAATGCAACTGGCGCAACTTTCGATATTGTTAATTCTCTACCAGGGTCAATTGAAGTATTACAACCAAATGTAACAGGCATTGATTGGGCATGGAATACTACTAATGTTATTTCATGGACAGATAATGTAGCAGAAGCTCTTGATGTTTATTTGGTAAACTCTGTAACAGGCTTTGAAGAAAAACTAAATACTACTCCTATTGTTGGATCTACATTTGACTGGGAAATGTCTACAACTCCAGGAGGTAATCCTGCTGAGGATGGTAATTACAAAATTCGTGTCCAAAGTTATTTGTACTCAGATGTAAAAGACTTAAGTAATGCAATATTTTCAATAAGTCAAACTACAGGTACATTTCAGGAAATATACCAACCAACAGCTGCATCAGTATGGGCTAAAGGTACAAAACACCTTATATCATGGAGAGATGATTTTAATGATGCTGTAAATATTTATTATACAATCGGTGCAGTTGAAACTCTAATTACTACAACCCCTGTATTTGGTAGTACTTACGTTTGGACTACTCCTACCACTATTGGAACTTACACCATAAGAATTGCAAGTTCTGCAGATGATGATATTGATATTGTTAGCTCAGCTTTTAGTATTATTGAAACTACAGGTGAAATATCTGCGATTTACCAACCATTAACTACTGCTAGTTGGACTCTGGGTACAACACACCTAATTTCTTGGCTGGATAATTTGGATGAGCCAGTAGATGTTTATTATAGGAATTGGGATCCTACACCAGGTGGTGCTCACTGGGATCCTTATGTATTAATTGAAGGTAATGTTGTGGGTACTACTGTTGCATGGGACATCCCTACTACTTTATATCCTGGAGTTAATTATGGTCAAATAAAAATTGCAAGTAGTATTGATGGTACTGTTTTAAAGGAAAGTGAATTTTTTGATTTAAAACTTACACAAGGAACATACATAGATTTAATTCAACCAAACGTAGCAGGAATATCATGGGCTGATGGATATGATTATTATATTTCATGGGATGATGATTTAATTGATGCTGAGTTTGTGGATATACACTTATGTGGTTATAATAGTGGAGGTGGATTTGCTATTGGAGATGAGTTTGATACAGAGGAAATTAGTCTTGATAATATTGGGAGTACATATGTTTGGACAGCAGGAGATGAGGGAATTGTAGGAGCAGAATCGTACAGAATAAAAATTGTCAGCTCTGATAATCCAGCTATTGTTGGTTATAGTACGGAGACTTTCAATATTTCTTTATCACTTGGTACATTTGTAACAGTAGAGAATCCTACAGTTGGTGTA
>CALCGQ010000200.1 GCA_937901015.1 uncultured Bacteroidota bacterium
TATTTATGCTGAACCATATTATGATGTTAACGATATAAAGAAGATATTACCCCATCGTCCACCATTCTTATTAGTTGATAAGGTATTGACATTGAGTGATAATCACATAGTTGCAATGAAGAGTGTTTCGTTAAATGAAAACTACTTTGTTGGTCATTTTCCAGATGAACCTATTATGCCAGGAGTACTTCAGGTTGAAGCGATGGCACAGGCAGGTGGAATTTTTGTGTTAAATTCGGTTGACGAACCAGAGCTCTATTCAACATACTTCTTGAAAATTAATGATGTGAGATTCAGGTCAAAAGTAGTACCAGGAGATGTCCTTGTTTTCTCAATTGAACTTTCAGCACCCATTAAAAGAGGTATCTGTTCAATGCATGGGAAGGCTTATGTTGGAAATAAAGTAGTTATGGAAGGACACCTTGTTGCACAGATAATAAAGAATAAAGAAAAATAAGAATACAGACATGAATCAACCACTAGCATATGTTCATCCGCAGGCCAAGATAGCGCCAAATGTTGTTATTGAGCCTTTTGTTAATATTGAGAAGAATGTGATCATTGAAGAAGGATCATGGATTGGATCAAATGTTACAATCATGGAAGGTGCAAGAATAGGCAAAAATTGTCGGATTTTTCCAGGAGCGGTTATTTCAGCAATTCCACAGGATCTTAAGTTCGATGGTGAAGAAACAATGGTGAAGATTGGGGATAATGTTACAATTCGTGAATTCGTAACTATTAACCGAGGTACCAAAGCCAACATGGAAACTGTTATAGGTAACAATTGTCTGCTTATGGCGTATGTCCATATAGCACATGATTGTGTGTTAGGTAATAATGTAATTCTGGCGAACGCAGCTACACTTGCCGGTCATATCACAATAGGTGATTGGGCAATTGTTGGTGGTTTGGCGGCTGTTCATCAGTTTGTTCATATTGGTACCCACTCTATGATATCAGGTGGTTCCATGGTTCGTAAAGATGTTCCTCCATATGTTAAGGCTGGTCGAGAGCCATTATCATTTGCCGGTGTTAACTCGATTGGATTACGAAGAAGAGGATTTCCAAATGAAAGAATTAATGATATTCAGGAAGTTTATCGTATATTATTTCTTAAAGGGCAAAATGTTACTCAAGCTGTAAGATACATCGAACGTAATGTTAGCGCAACTGATGAGCGTGATGAGATACTAAGTTTTATTGCAAGTTCACAACGAGGTATCATGAAGGGGTATACAAGAGTAAGAGATAGAAATATTTAGAAAAATCGATTAACAAAGATATTATGGCTACAACAGCAGATTTTAGAAATGGACTATGTATAATGTTTAATGGTGAGCTATTTACCATTGCTGAATTTCAACATGTAAAACCAGGGAAAGGTCCGGCATTTGTTCGTACCAAACTTAGAAATGTAAAAACAGGAAGAATTTTAACAAACACTTTTACTTCTGGGTTTAAGATTGATATACAGAGAGTTGAGAGAAGGACATATCAGTATCTATATAATGAAGGTGATATATTCCATTTCATGAATACTGAAGATTATGAGCAAACATTTATCGATCAATCCATGGTTCCTGCTCCTGATTTATTAAAAGAGGGCCAAGAAGTAACTATTGCTTTTCACGGAGAAACCGATTCTGCAATACTGTGCGAGATGCCTACATATGTTGTGCTTGAAGTTACTTATACCGAGCCTGGTGACAGAGGAAATACTGCCACAAATACTTTTAAGGATGCTACTGTTGAAACAAATGCTACAGTAAAAGTTCCGCTTTTTATTAATGAGGGTGATAAAATTAAAGTTGATACACGCTCTGGACAATATTCAGAACGAGTTAAGTCATAAGGAATATGGATTTTCAAAAAGCGCTTAGTTTAAGCGAAATTGCAGCCATTGTAGGTGGTGATGTTATAGGTGATGTGAGTGCTACGGTTACCGGATTAAATGAATTACACGTTGTTAGAAATGGTGATATCACATTTGTTGATCATCCAAAGTATTACAATAAAGTCCTTGAGTCTGCTGCAACTTTCATTATAATAAACAAAGCAGTAGAAGCACCAGAAGGGAAGTCACTAATACTTCATGACGCTCCCATGGATGCCTTCAATAAACTTATTGCTCACTCACGTCCATTGGTACCTGCAATAAATATGATAAGTGAGTCTGCTATCATAGGTGAAGGTACAATTATTCAACCAGGGGTTTTTGTTGGAAACAATGTGAAAATAGGTGCCAATTGTCTTATTCATGCAAATGTGAGTATATACGATAATACAGTTATTGGTGATAATGTAATTATTCACTCTAGTACAGTTATTGGTGGAGATGCTTATTATTTTCAAAAGCGTGAACATGGTTTCGTTAAGTTTCTGTCTGCTGGAAGAGTAATTCTAGGTGATAACGTTGAAATTGGAGCATCATGTTCCATCGATAAGGGAGTTACTGGAGATACAATTATTGGTGATGGTACTAAAATGGATAACCAATGTCAGGTTGGACATGATACTGTTATTGGAAAGCATTGTTTAATTGGAGCTTTTGCAGCAATTGCGGGTGTTACAGTAATTGAAGATGAAGTTATTATTTGGGCTCGTGTTGCCATTAATAAGGATATCGTTATCGGTAAAAAAGCTGTAATAATGGCAACATCTGCTGTTGATAAAACCATTGAAGGTGGTAAAGTTTACATGGGATCACCTGTGATGGAGCTACGACAGTATTGGAGATACTTTGCTTCTCTACGTAAAGTTCCTGAATTATTAAAGAAGTTTCCCCTTTAGTCAATATTCTAATCAGAAATAAGTTCTGATCTTTCTTCCTCTTGTGGTGGTGATAAATGATAAGTATCTAATGCCACTAGTATTGCAATAAACCCCCAAACAGGTACAGATAGTTTATCTGTGTCTAAGAAGTTGTTAAGAAATCCGTGTGTAAAATATGTTATCAAGCCTAGCAGGGCCATCATACTAAGGTACTTAACTTCGGTGTTGCCATACTTATATACCCTCAGTCCGATTATCAAAAAGTAAATAACAAGGATTATTATTATAAGCATACCCGGAATTCCCATTTCTGCTAATGGCCCTAAATATTCACTGTGAGCATTGCCCTTATCACCTAAGTTTGTGCTAATTATAGTTTTTTCCTGAGAGCTTTGGAATGGTGAATAAACGAACTGATATGTACCGGGTCCCCATCCTAATATTGGTCGCTCCATATACAATCGATATGCAGCCTGCCATCTGTTGATTCTTTCAAGGTTTGAAGCATCAGTTGATATATTTGTAATAGACTGGATATGTTCAGTAAAATTCTGAGATGAATCTTGATCGTTTTTAGAAAGTCTGTCAAGTATCTGATGCTGAAAGGTAAAAAAGGTTGTTACCAGAACAACAAATACAATTGCGATAACATAGAATTTTATCCTAAAGAGCACAAGAATTAGAACACCAGCTGCAACTACAACACTAATCCATGCTGCTCTTCCGTATGAAAATATTATACCTACTATTAGTATACTAATAAGAGCAAGTGCAGCAAATCGATAGGTTTTGGTAGCTTTTGGGTAGAGTAAAAAGCCAAGTGCAACAGGTAAAAACATTGCTAATGCTGCACCATAGGCAGTATGGTCATTGTAAAATGGTGACATTACCCAGTGGCCAGCTTCTTCCTCAAACGCATATTGAGAGTGTATTATAAGAGTATAAATGACTACCCCGCAAAGTGCAATCATATAAACCCACATAAATTTCTTTATGTTCGATATTTTCTTGAACATTAATGCTGCAACAAAATAGAAAGGCACAACAAACCAGAGTCGTGATAGTAGGTACTTGAATGATACCAAAGGAAGCTCACTGGTAAATGATGTGAAAAGCATCCAGAACAGCAATAGATAAATAATATATGAAATTGGATGTGTTGAGATTCGCTTATCGTATCGCTGTTCAAAAATAAGGTTGGCGATAAATAAAACTAACACTCCAAACATAAGGGGTTCAGTAGGTAATGATAGGCCTAAACCTCCTTCCATGTCCCTCAGCTCCACTGCAAATGGTGTAAGGAAGGTTATGAAAAGTACTATTTTGTCAAGTGATATTAGGTAGTAAATTAGTATTACTAGTACTATGGGTAGAAGAAAAAACCAATATGCGTTTTTTTCAAGTATAAGAAAAAAATTTACAACTAGAAATAAAGCTGTAATAAGATATACCCAAACTATTTTTGATTTTTCTGTCAATGCAATAAAATAAATTGGTAATAATTAAGATGTTTTCTTTTTGCTTGTTTCGATGAAGAAAATAACGAGCAACGACATGATAAATGTAGCCATAGTGAAAAGTGCTACAATTAGCCATCTAATAGGGTAACTTTTTTTATCAGATGGATAAGGTGGACTAACAATGTTGCTATATGTTAGATTAGAATCATAGAACCTCTGAGCCATTTCATAGTCGAGTTTTACCTCTACGTATGAGGCAGCTTCAAATTCAATCATTTGAACAATTTCAATTAATTGGCCACTTCCTTTTTCCATGTTTTTCCTTAGTCTATCTACCTCTTTGGTGTTAATTCTGGAATTATTGTTTCCATCAACAGTTCCAAGATAACCTTTCATAATCTCCTGTGATTGAGATTCATACTCCAATAATCCTTCTTCTGTTCCTAGTTTGTATAGAACTAGTTTTAATGAATCAAGACCTATTCGTTTTTTTGCCAATTGTAATTCATACATTCTTATTACTTCAATAGACTTACTCTTATGAAGTCCAGCAATTTTTTTATCATAATACTTTAATAATGCACTAACCATCATTGATGCGGTATCAGGACTTTTATCAGATACTTCAATACGAACAGACTCATATGGAGTCTTGCTTATTGTTACATGTTCATGATAAGTGTCGTATAGAGCAGTTTTATAGTATTTATACTCAGGGTTTATTTCGTAATGTACTGGAAGATCAAAATGCTTAACCATACTGTCAATAATATCCTGAGAATTTAGGATCTGAAGCATTTGTTCGGTTTCGCTTTCATCGGAATACGGTTCCACATTAGCAGGATAAGCAATGGCATGAGATTCATATTTAGGTGTAATGAATGATGGGCCTGAGAAAATCATAGCTAATACTGCAGAGATAATGATTATTGCAAGCAGATGTAACCTCCATTTTGCAATAAGGTTGACCAAATGTGCGCTATTAAATAGTTTGTCCATGTCGATTTTATTAATATCCCAAATGTATTCTTCGTTATCTTTCGTTTCCGGAATCTCCCGGATTTCAATTTTTTCTTTTACTTCAACTTCTTTTGCCTTATTGGCAACTATAGGTCTGTTAAAATTATACTTCGGTAGGGTTAGATTTCTCCGTTCTCTTCCGAACTTTTTTTTTTAATATCGTCACCTAGATTATCTGAAAACAAATCGATAATACTAAATAGTATAATCGCCAGTAATAGTGATGCAACAGTTGAAATAACTACTATTAACCAACGTATTGGATATGTTTTCTTTTCAGCCTTATATGCAGTATTAATAACAAAGGTATGAGGTAAACTCTCATTTGCGTCAACTTTTGCCTCTTCAAACTTTGCTTTTAATTCACTTAATTGTTTTTTGTCATGTTCAAGAGCATCCCTAATTGATACATATGGACCACCATATTTTGCAAGAATTTCAAGCTTTTTCTCAAGTCTGCTAATACTTCCTTTATCACCACCTGCCATTTCAATGGCAAGCTGACGATTAAACATTTCAGATTGACTCTCATAATCATGAACTCCAAATTCCCTAAGAACTGTAAGAGAATCTTCCTTAACCTTAATTTCATGTTTGAGGTTATTATACTCTGCTGCAACAATTTTATATGCTTTAATGGCGATTTTCTTCTGCATATCATTAATTGTCGAATCAACGAGCTCAGCTACATCGTTTGCCATATTTGCTGCAAGCTGTGGATTCTTGTCATATACAGAAATCTGAACAGCCATATATTCTGTTCTTCTGAAAACAAAATTACTTTCATATTCATCGTAAAGCTGCGTCTGCTTATATTTTGAATCAGGTTTAATTTCGTAATGCTCCAGTAATTTGTATTTGCTAATAATCCTGTCACGTATCTTATTTGAGTTTAATACCTGCAGCATTTGTTCAGTTTGCTCGATTTCACCAAACTCGAGTATGTCTTTTGAATTATTGAAATTATCACTCAATAATACTTTGGATATGGAATTACTTGCAGTTGGGTATAATATAACCGTTGATTCAAACAGAGGAGTTATAAAAAAAGGGCCTGAAAGTATAGCGGAGAGTACAATTGCAATGAATCCAATTATGGTGAGGTGCTTTTTATATGCATACACCACTTGCATCAGAACTCCGGATAGAAATGGCTTATGAATTTGATTTTGCGAACTCATTATAGATATGAAATTTTAAGCCTTCAAAAATAAGAAATTATATTTAGCAGACAAGGATGAATATGAGGTTAGATTTATATTAATATGCTTGACTTTTTTTGCTTTGATATTGAAGAATGCATTACTCATCATCTTTTATGATTGTAATAAATTCTTTGATATTGAGAAGTTTAAGAGCTATTGTTAACGTAATGCCCACAAATATCAGAATTGAACATGATATTTCCCAACTCATTGATGAGTACTCTGTAATAATATACCCTATGGTAATCATTAATACCAACAATATTATAAATCTAAAAATCAACCCGTAATTTATTTTTAACTTAAATAATTTTATTACAATTATAAGTTGCAAGATAGCTGTAATTCCATGGGTCGTCAGACTGGCCCATGCAGACCCAATTGATTGATAATAGGGGATAAGCAGTAAATTTAATGAAAGGTTAATTATCAAACCTATGAATGCCACTATATTTAGGTGGACGAGGCTATTGTTTGCAGTAAGCAAGGTTCCGAAAATGTAATTAGATGATATGGATACAAAGCTGAACATAAGCAATTGAAAAATGGTTGCAGACTGATCTATTCTAAGTAAATAATGTATTTCGGTTTCACCCGGGCTAATGGTGTACATAAGTAACATTATATCTTTTGCGAAGAAAAGAGATGTAATTGCAATTACAACCGATCCTGAGATAATAATTGATGCAGAAAGTTTTATCAACTTTCCAATGGATTGTTTTAAGGCCAACATTTTTGAGAAAATTGGCAAAAGTAAGACCGCAAATAACAGAGCAAAGTTTTGCCCAGCATCCAATAGTCTGAATGCCTGTGCATAAACACCTGCTTGTTCTTCTCCCATGGGAGATGGCAACATTTTTTTCAATAATACTGGATCAATTCTATTATAAAAACTCATGATAAGTACCAACAATGCAAATGGCATACTCTTTTTGGCAATGAGTATGAAAAACGGAAGATTCCAGTTTAACCTGAGTTTGCCTGATTTGTTTAGTACCGCAATAATGGCAATGAGAAGTGTTAAAAAGTATGCTACAGTTTGGGAGTAAATAAACCACTCTATTGTAAATAATCCTTCAAAGAAGTTAAACCAAAGTAAGAATCCGCAAATCAGGATCATTAATACTCTGTCCAATACTGATAAGAAACTATCAGTTTTAAATAGCAATAATCCACTTAAGTTCGAACGTACATATAATATCAGAGAAAGTAAAAACTGATTTCCAGCAACCCATGCAAGAAGATATAATTCTCTTCCTCGGTAACCCCATAATACTCCAGCTGCAAAAACCAGAAATGCATAGAAAACGCCCAATGACAGTTTCATCATTCCAATACCTGCCAGATGTTTATTAAGAAGTTGATTATTCTGGGCAATGTTCCTATTATTAAAGTTGGTAATACCTAAATCAAGGAAAATATAAAATAGGAAAGAAAAATTTAAAATAGTGAAGTAAAGGCCATATTCTTCTGTGCCAACTACATTCTGCACCTGCCTGTCGATACCAAGTATCCAGAATGGCTTAACCAACAGGTTAAGAAATAGAAGCAGGCCAAGATTTTTTAAAAATTTCTTTTGCATTATTGCAAATGTAAACGATTTCTTGACCCGATGTATTGTGTAGTTAAGACATAAAAAAAACGAATATTAAAACCCTTGTTTCAGTGCAATGATAATTTGATCCTATTTCAACGCTACAATTCCATATCTTTGCACAAATTTTTTAAAAAGTAGCGATGAATAATTTTGTTGAAGAGCTAAGATGGAGAGGAATGATTCATGATATGACTCCCGAAACTGAGGAACAATTAATGAAAGAAATGACTTCTGGATATGTTGGTATTGACCCTACTGCCGATTCCTTACATATAGGTCATCTTGTTGGCGTAATGATGCTAGTTCATCTTCAACGTGCTGGACATCGACCAATTGCTTTGGTGGGTGGAGCCACTGGAATGATAGGTGATCCATCTGGTAAATCTCAGGAAAGAAATTTGCTTTCCGAAGAGGTGCTTCGTAAGAATGAAAACGGTCTGAAAAATCAATTAAAGAAATTCTTGAATTTTGAATCTGGAGAGAATAAAGCTCTTCTAGTGAATAATTACGATTGGATGAAAGAGTTTAGCTTTCTGGATTTCATTAGAGAGATAGGAAAGCATCTGACAGTTAATTATATGATGGCTAAGGATTCGGTTAAAAAACGCATTAGTGCTGAAAGTAAATCAGGAATGTCGTTTACCGAGTTTTCATACCAGTTAGTGCAGGGAACGGATTTTCTTCACCTATTTCAACATGAAGGTTGTAAGCTGCAAATGGGAGGATCTGATCAATGGGGAAATATTATTACAGGTACTGAACTAATAAGACGTAAGCTTGGACATGAAAATAATGCATATGCAATAACATGTCCTCTTATTACAAAGGCCGATGGCTCAAAGTTTGGTAAAACAGAAAGCGGAAACGTATGGCTGGATCCAGAAAAGACTTCTCCATATGAGTTCTATCAATTCTGGTTGAATGTTAGTGATGAGGATGCTGAAAAGTACATTAAAATTTTCACGCTTCTTACAAAAGAAAAGATTGTAGAACTAACCGAAGAGCATAATAAAGCTCCTCACATAAGGCTGTTGCAAAGTGAGTTAGCGAAAGACTTAACTTGTCGTGTTCATTCCGAAGAGGCCTATAATTCTGCAATTGAGGCATCTCAAATTCTATTTGGCAAAGGAACAACGGATATGCTCAGAAAAATGGATGAGAAAACTCTATTGAGTGTTTTTAAAGGTGTTCCTCAATCGGAAATTTCCAGAACAGAATTTGATGATGGCATCGGTATTCTGGATTTTCTTGCCTCCAAAGCTGGTGCTTTTAAATCAAATGGTGAAGCACGCCGAATGCTTAAGGACAATGCTGTTTCAATAAATAAGGCTAAAATTAATGAAAGCTATACTTTGTCAAGCGATAGCTTGTTAAATGACAGTTATATTCTTGTTCAAAAAGGAAAGAAAAATTATTTTTTAGTTAAAGTTGTATAGATAACATAGCCACTAAGATAACTCGTTTCTTTAGCTATTATCAGATTATTAGATAGTTACCCAATATTTATTTTGGTTTTAATTACATCAGTTACTAACATATGTGTGTGATTAATTATCTTCACTTATAAAAATAAAGCCTTTGATTTGAATTATTTTTATGGTGTTTGATAAACATCTATATGTTACATGGTGATAAAATAAAGGAACTTGATGCATTGGTAAGTCTAATCGACGAACCCAATGAGGAGATGTATTTTGAAATCCGGCATAAAGTTATATCATATGGAAACCAGGCAATTCCGGTTTTAGAGGAAGCGTGGGTAAACACTTTAGGTGATAATGATTCTGATCGGATTGAAGATCTAATTGAGAATATACGAAGAAATGATTTACGCGGTCAGATTGATTCATGGAGGAGTAATACCCAAAATAAGCTTTGGGATGGTTATTCCATATTGATGCAATATGTAAACCCAAGCATTGACTTAAATACTTGCAATTCCATCTTCGAAAAGATAAACAAAGAAATTTGGTTAGAAATAAATGAGAACTTGACTGCTCTAGAGAAGATCAAGGTTGTTAACCATGTTCTATTCTCAGTTAATGAGTTTGGGTCATCGGATATAACAAATCTTCCGTCAGATAGTTTCCATCTTAATAAACTAATGGAAAATAGAATTGCTAACCCTTTTACACTTGGAGTTCTTTACTTAGCTATAGCACAGAACCTAAATATTCCTGTATACGGAGTTGATCTTCCTGGTCATTTTATTGCATCATATATTGATGAAAAGGGGCCTCTTAAAACTGCTGGTCAATACAAGGAAGGTGATGTGATGTTTTATATTAATCCAGCGAATAATGGTGCTGTATTTACTCACAATGAAATACGCCATTACATTAATAAAATGGAACTTGAACTAAAGCCAAATTACTTATTACCCACAACAAATACCAATATCCTAAATAGAATTATAAGAGAAATGATTGTTGTTTATGAAAGTGAAAACAATCAAATTAAGAAAGAGGGTCTATCCGAAATATTAATGGATATATAATATGAGTAGCCTGCTTATTACACAGGCTGCCATAAACTAAGTTCTTTTAACTGCGTAACTTTTTCCAGCCGCTAAAGCTTTAAGATTTAAGTTTATCATATCTTCACCTTTCTTAGCAAATATTTGTTTTATTGCTGTTTCAAGTGATTCGTATTTTAAACCTAAATATGGTGAAGCTGCTCCTAATACTACAATGTTTGCAGCTTTTATGGATCCCTGTTCTTTAGCTACTTTTTCAGCGTCAATTGTTACATTACGCGGAATTTCCCAGATTGTTTTTAGAATATCTTCAATGGCCGGATAATTTGGAATATTTACAAATGGGTTCATACTTGTAACAATCCATCCTTCTTTTTTATTAAGGATATTAACATATCTAAGAGATTCCATTGGTTCCACAGAAATAATCAAATCTGCTTTTCCTTCGGGGATCAGATCAGAAGCAATGTGTTCAGAAGAGATTCTGAGGTTTGATTGAACATCACCACCTCGTTGACTCATCCCATGAACCTCTGCTTGTTTCAGCTGCAATCCCTCAACTAGAGCTGCAGTGCCTATAACAGTTGCAATGGTTAATATTCCCTGGCCACCAACACCGGCCAATATTATATCTTTTTTCATTTGATTACTGATTAATTTGCTGATTCTGATTCACGTTTTAACTGAGCTTTAATTTTCATTCGTCTACCCAATGTTTGAATACATTCACGTCGAGCAATAACAACTGATACACCTCTGTATTCCAGTTCTTCCTGGAGTACTTTCATATTCTCATCATGAAACCTGTGAAGAGGCTTAATAACTCTGATATGATCTTCCTCAACACCTACACCTCTACAAATATCTTCAACTTTACCAAGTGCAGACGAATCTTGACCTCCCGTCATACCAGTAGTAGCGTTATCATTGATAATTACTGTAATTGGTGACTTAGTATTCACGGCATCTAGTAGCCCTGTCATTCCTGAATGAGTAAATGTGGAATCCCCGATTGCTGCAATAGCCGGAAACATCCCTGCATCAGCAGCGCCAATAGCCATAGTAATGGATGCACCCATGTCAACACAAGAGTTAATTGATTCCAATGGTGCTAATGCACTCAATGTATAACACCCAATATCTGAAAATACTCTTCCCGGTCCATAAAGTTTAACAACCTCATTTAAGGCAGTAAATGTGTCGGTATGTGAACAACCATCACATAATTTAGGTGGACGTCCCTTAACAATATCAGGAGTTTCATGACCATCTTCGAAATCCAATTTTAGGGCAAGTGCTACCTTTTTTGGGTTTAACTCACCAGCCATTGGAATGGTGCCGTCAAGTCGACCATGTATAGGTTTGCCTTTGTTTAGCATACCTCTCAACAATTCTTCCAAAATTGGATAGCCTTCTTCGAGTACTAGAATCTCATCACAAGTTTCATAAAGCTCATTCATTAACTTTCTTGGTACCGGATATTGCCCAATCTTTAGCACTGAATATGGTATGGTGTCAATTGGATGATTTTCAGTTAAATAATTATAACCAATTCCACAAGCAATGATACCAAGTGAATTATCCTTACCTTTTTTAAGAACGTTGAATCCTGATTCAGCGGCATCATTCTCAAAAAGAGATTGTTTACTTAAAAGTAGGTCATATCTCTTCCGAGCAATCGCTGGTAATAATATAAATTGTTTTAAATCGGATGGTAAGTGAAGCTCATTTTGCTCTTTCATCTCAACTCGCTGAACACCTGCTCTTGAATGTGCAAGTCTTGTTGTTACTCTGATTAAAATGGGAGTTTCAAATTTTTCACTGATGTCAAATGCATACCTTGTCATGTCATAAGCTTCCTGTTGGGTTGAAGGTTCCAATGTTGGAATCATCGTAAATTTCCCATAAAATCTGGAATCTTGTTCATTCTGAGAAGAATGCATTGATGGATCATCAGCAGAAAGTATTACTAATCCGCCATTGGCTCCAGTAATCCCTGAGTTAACAAAAGCATCGGCAGCTACATTCAAGCCAACATGTTTCATGCAAACAAGAGATTTTTTACCAGCATACGACATACCAATGGCACTTTCCATTGCTGTTTTTTCATTTGCTGACCAACTTGATCTAATTTTTCTTTCTGTTGCTTCTTTCGAAGCTTGTATATATTCTGTAATTTCGGTTGAAGGTGTGCCAGGATATGCATAAACACCGGAAATTCCGGCATCTATAGCCCCTTGGGCAATGGCTTCATCACCTAGTAGTAGTAACTTATGCATTGCGCTATATAGAGTTTTATTTTTTTTACTTATCGCTGCTAAATTATCAAAAATCCAGCTATCCTACTGCCGGATTAATTAATCTATAATGATTATAAATTGATTACTTTTGCCGATTTTCCCACATTATGAACTTCCTTGCACATACACATCTATCAGGAAATAACGAAGATGTAATCTTTGGTAATTTCATTGCTGACTCTGTGAAAGGCAGTTCGTATACAACTTTCCGACAAGCAATAATCACTGGTATACTTTTGCACCGTAAAATAGATAGTTTTACTGATAGTCACCCAATAACAAAGCGCAGTAGGGATATGGTACGGGAGCATTTTGGTAAATTTTCAGGAATTGTAGTAGATATATATTATGATCACTTCCTTGCTCGAAATTGGGAAACTTATCAGTCACAAGAGCTTTCTGCTTTTTCATCAAAAGTTTATCTTATTCTCGCTAAGAGATTCTTGTTACTACCACCAAGAATTAAACGACTCCTTCCTTTTCTAATAGCACAAAACTGGTTATCAGGATATGCAAATATCAATGATCTTCGACGTGTTTTTAAGGGAATGGACAGGAGAACTGGACATATATCAGGCATGGAAAATGCAATCCCTGTGCTAAAAGAAAATTATGATCAGTTGTATATCGATTTTCTCGAGTTTTATATTCAGCTTCAAGAGTATTCAAGAAAGGAGTTGGCTTTATTGACCGAATCTAATTACACTAAACTGGCTTAGCTAATAAAGGTTTATAGCATCATTTCAAATTCTGCTTATTGCTGAAGGAAATTAGTAATTGCGCTATTTTTTCTATTATTAAAGTTTTATGAGGAGTTGCCTTTTCTATGGCTGCTAATGGCATAGCTTGAGTGTCAGCTTCTTTTGGATCTTGAACAATGCAGTATCCTCCAGCATCCTTTATTTGTGCTAAACCTATTGCACCATCACTATTGGCACCCGTTAAGATTATACCAATTAATTCTGTTTCGTAGGCATATGACGCAGTTTCAAAAAGAATATCAATTGATGGCCTAGAATAATTTAATTTTTCATCGTTAGATAACGAGATTGTATGGTCTTCTTCCACTAATAAATGATAATTTGGGGGAGCAAAGTAAACAAAGCCTGGAAGAATGGGTTCCTTTTCATCAGCTTCTTTGACCGTAATTTTACAATTACTATTAAGATATATCGGCATATAACTATCAGAATTAGGACTTATGTGTTGTACAACCAGAATTGGGATTGAGAAGTCTTTTGGTAATAATGATAATAGTTTTCCAAGGGTAAAAAACCCACCGGCTGATGCTCCTATTACAATAGCTTTATAAGCCATTTATTTAGTAGTTGTGTTAGTTATATAGATTTAGATATTCTTTTTTTGTAGATCTTTTCGTCACTATTAATAATATCAAAGTTTTTTGCTTGATTGGTAAACTGGAGTGTTTCCTTGGACCCAAGTCCTAGAAATCCACCATTTATCAAACTGTCATTAAATAATGTTACCACTCTGTTTTGCAGTTCTTTATTGAAGTAAATAAGTACATTTCGACAAATAATAAGATTAGCTTCAGCAAATACACTATCGGTAACAAGGTTGTGCTCGGCGAAAACTAGATTTTTTTTAAGAGATTGGTCATAAATAACAGAATTATAATTTGCCATATAGTAATCAGAGAATGATTGAGTTCCGCCTCCTGCCTGATAATTTGCAGTGAATTCTTTAATCCTATCTATTGGATAAATACCTTTTTTTGCAATTTCCAAAACGTCACGATTGAAGTCTGTGGCATATATCTGTGCTCTATCATATATTCCTTCTTCTTTAAGAAGAACAGCAAATGAATATACTTCTTCTCCAGTTGAACATCCAGCATGCCATACCTTAAAGAATGGATAAGTT
>CALCGQ010000201.1 GCA_937901015.1 uncultured Bacteroidota bacterium
TTGTGATATATAATCTGTTTTGAAAGGATAATTTTTCAACCCACTGCTTATGATTACGTTGATTTACAGCTGCGGAATTGAGAATAACATTATCAAAAATAATACTCTTGTCATTATTACTGGAATCCTTAATTACTAAGTTTTCAATTAAAGAATTACCAAGGCTATGGAAGAATACGGATAGCTTACCACCATCGCGAAAATAATGGCAGTTATCTCTAAATTCACCCATAAACTTCATTAATTCCCCAAAATGACTTACTGTAGCAAGGGCATTTTTTTTGGAATTCTTAAAATTCTTCATGCCATTTAATTCAGAGTCTTTTGTTGGCCAGCTAAAGACAATCACATTTACATTATGGTAATATTGAATATCATAGCCACGCATGATCGCCTGGTCAAAGGTTTTGCTGTCACCATGTACAAATAGTAACCAGTTGTTGTTTGTATCACAAATACGACTTACAAAATCACTGGAGTCGATTTTTATGCTTACCAATGAATCGGGTTTATAATATGTAGTAACAAGATAATCAAGGTTTTGACCTTCCCTAACTTGATTGCTGTATACAGATGGGTCGTTATCCTTAACAGCTCTGTTAGTTATGGCATATATCGTAGTACCTGATTCTAATTTATCCTTATAAGCCGACTCAATTGTTTGACCAATAGCAGAGGATATAATAAAGAATACAATTATTGTTAATTTTAAAGGAAGGATAGAAATCCTATAATTATATCCAATGGCAGAAATTACTAATCTATGGTCCATGGATGGTAGGTAATTAATAACAAATATAGTCAATAGATTTGTATTTTTAATTTTATGATATTTATGTTTTGGTGTACATAAAGTGTTTACAAAACAATATGAGTAGGTATTACATAAACTAATTGTTGATAATATTTGTACTACCTGAAAAAAGTATATTTTTGAAAATCAGAGCACTAATAGTGTATTTCCAAGATTCTAGTTAATAGGAAAATGAACAGGTTGTAAATGGAATACCAAGAAAAACATATTAAATATAAGGGACGAATCGTTTTTGGTAAACAATCAATGCCCTATTTCGATAGGATGCCCAAGGAATATTTTGAGGATGAAGCCTGCTTTGTATTTGTTAATGAAGGGGAGGTTTCGGTTCGTTCTCAAGACGATTACATGAACTTAGATAGTAACCATGCAATTCTTGCCAAATGCTTGAATTACTTTTTTGAAACCAATAGTAAGCAAAAGGATAGTAGTGATGGTATTGAAGTAATTGCAGTTATCCTGCATCCTTCACAAGTTGAAGAATTATTTGAGTTTGATCTGTCACAATCAGACTATTCACTTGATTATAATATTAAGCAGGTGGAGGTAGACAGGCTACTGGAAAATTTTAAGGAGAGTATAAGTATACTACTTGACAATCCTGAGTTGGCCGATGAAAGGATAATACAGACAAAACTGAAAGAGTTTGTACTATTAATGACTAAATCTCAAAATGCACCTTCTCAATTAGACTTCCTCTCAGCACTTTTTAAACCCCTTGATATTGAATTCAAATCAACCATTCAACATAATATTTATGCAAACCTTTCTCTGGATGAATTAGCAAGACTTAGTCACTTGAGCCTATCATCTTTTAAAAGAAAGTTTAAGGAGGTATTTAATGAAAGTCCTAAGAGATATATAAGTCATAAAAAGATAGAAAGGGCAGCAGAATTGTTGAAAACAGACAGCCTTCGTATTTCTGATATTGCTTATGATGTTGGATTTGATTCATTGGCAACTTTCAATAGAAATTTCACTTCTATGTATGGTAAATCACCTTCAGAGTTTCGTTTGAGCTAAAATGAGAAGTCTCTGGGCTTAATCGAGATAATCATCTGCTTCATTTATATGATTTTTGCTTCTTAAAATCATAAATAATAGAACGATGAATAAAAGTATTTTAATTACAGGAGCAAATAGTGGGTTAGGAAAAGAGTCTGCACGCCAACTTGCTATGATCAAAGGAACTGAAAAAATTTATTTGGCATGTAGAAATATGGCCAAAGCCGAAGAAGCAAAGCAATCGCTTGAGAAATCCACGGGCAGATCAATATTTGAGATTGTTATTATGGATGTTTCTAATCCTGAATCCGTTAAATCAGCAGTAGCAGGATTGAAAGAACCAATTGACGCCTTGATTATGAATGCTGGTGGAATGGGTGGCAAGGATCCATTACAATTAAATTCAAACGGCGTTACATCATTATTTGCAGCAAATCTACATGGTCATGTGGTTCTAATGGATGAATTAGTCAAGAGCAAAAAACTAAATAAAGTTGCCTTATATGCAGGGTCAGAGGGTGCCAGAGGTGTTGCCGAAATGGGAATGAATCAACCGAAGTTAAAGACTTCTTCAGAAAATGAATTTTCTACACTAATTGATGGTAGTTTCTTTGGAAAAGAAGTTGATCCGATGGAAGCTTATGGATATATTAAATATGTTGCGGCACTATGGATGTCTTCAGAAGCTCGTAGTAATCCAAATCTTAGAATCATTACTATGAGTCCTGGTTTTACAAGTGGAACTGCTGTTATGAATGATCTACCTCCATTAAAAAGATTTATGTTTAAATATATAATGTTGCCATTTGTTGCACCTCTAAAAGGAATGGTACATAGTGTGGATAAAGGTGCTAAACGCTATGTGGATGGAATCAATAATGAATCATACAAGAGTGGTATTTTCTATGCCAGCAAAGCGAAAAAACTAGTTGGACCAGTTGTTGACCAAAGTGATATTTTTGATGATTTGAGTAATAAGTCTTATCAGGATAATGCAAATGCTGCCATTCATAGGTATATCAAGTAATACCCTTTGTTATCAAAATCTTGATGTTATATGAATTTAACATTCATTAAAGATGAATATACGGATGAGCATAAAAGAAAATCTAAAGATATTAGCTTAACCCCTGATATAACTGCATTGTACAATAAAAATAAATAGTATTTTATAGGTCAATATGATAATAATTTTTTACTTTTGCGACCTTATTGCCCGATAGTGTAATTGGCAACACATTTGGTTCTGAACTAGAAGAGTCCAGGTTCGACCCCTGGTTGGGCAACAAAGCTCTCCAACAATAGTTGGGGAGCTTTTTATGTTACAGGAGAAGAAGTTTATCCCAATAACTCATGGGGGACACCTTAGGTTAGGCAACTTGAGAATCTAAGAGTTAATGCTGTTTATTGACTAGCTTTTTTTCGCATTTTACCAATTTCTTTTATTATCCAACTATTGTAAGCAGCATATTTATTGTCTTTTTGGAATGACTGTTCTTAATATGCAGATTATTTGCAAAGCAAACTCTTGAATTAGCTTGCACAATCAATTGTAATTATTAACTCAAGTGCCTGTTTATGACTTCAATAAGCCGGTTTTTATCAATGGGTTTAGTAATATAGTCGTTACAACCAGCATTAATTGCCTTTTCCCTATCCCCTGGTAATGAATAGGCAGTTTGGGCTATAATAATTAGTTCTTTATTGAATTTTCTAATTTCATGAGTTGCAATATAGCCATCCATTTTAGGCATTTTAACATCCATTAAAATCAGGTCTATTTCAGAATCTTGTTTACAAGCTTCAATGGCTTCCTCTCCATTTTTTACAATTCTAATATTGTTAATTATATCTTTAAAGTAAGCGAGAAGCAACTCTGAGCTAACATCTTCGTCCTCAGCAATGAGGAGATTAAGTTCTTTAATCCTAGAGGTGTCATTCCCAATGGGAAGTGGAATATCTGCAATTTCTTTCTCCACATTAATATTATTCGGAATAGTGAATTTAAAGATTGATCCTTTGCCATCTTCAGATTTTACATCAATCTTTCCTCCAAGCATTTCAACATATGCTTTTGCTATTGCTAATCCAAGCCCTGAGCCTTCATATGCTTTTTTGTCCTCAATATCTGCTTGCTCAAACCGGTTGAATATTGCCTGTATACGGTTATTAGGTATACCTATTCCAGTGTCTTCAACGAAAAATTCAACAACTTCATTCTTCAGTTTATAACCAAATTCTATGGTGCCTTTTTCAGTATATTTAATTGCATTTTTAATGATATTTGATAGTATCCCAACTAGTTTATGGTTATCAGTAATTACAATAGTTTGATCACCGGCAGGGTAGGTTTTATATGAAAGCGAGAGTCCTTTTCTTGTTGCTTCAGGTAAATGGAATGAAAAGACTTCATCTAATATATTACTCAATGAGGTTTCTTCTTCTGTTATTTTTACTTCCCCTGCTTCAATTTTGGAAATATCAATAATATCATTAATTGTATCCAGTAGGCGTTTGCCACTACTATTGATTATTTCGGAATATTTATTAGTTTGTTCAGTAGTTAAACTTGGATCTTTCAGTAGACTTATAAAACCTAATATACCATTCATTGGTGTTCGAATTTCATGACTCATATTAGCAAGAAAAGCTGATTTTAATCGTTCTGATTCTTCAGCCTTTTCTTTGGCACTTTTAAGTTCAACTTCGGATTGTTTGATTTTGGTAACATCTTGTGAAATAATTTGTATTCCCAGAACCTCGCTTTTCGAATTTACTATTCTTGTATAGGTACTTAAAAACCATTTTTTTCCAGTGGGTAATTTAACAGTGTCTTCATATACTTCTATTTCATCAGATTTTGCAGCCTTTTGCAATCTTTCAAAATATACATTACCATATTCCTTTGGAAAAAGATCGAAAATAGATTTCCCTACAAAATCTTCTGGAACTCCATTCATGTCCTCAGATGCGACAGAGTTGAAAGATATAACCGTTCCATCTGTATTATAATAACCTATACCAAGTCCGGCATTTTCGTGTAATAGGCGATATTTTTCTTCATTTTCTTCTGCCTTTTCTTTGGCTCTTTTAAATTCTTCATTTTTGGTTTTAAGTTGCACTTCGGATTCTTTCCTTTTTGTAATATCTGAAGCAACACCAAGTGCTATGCCTTCAGAATCAGCAGAGGTAGCATTCCATGAAAGCCACTTATAAGAGCCATCTTTACATAAAAAGCGATTTTCAAATGTGGACACTTCATTACCTTCTGTCTGCTCAGTAACCTTCCCTGTAGTTATTTGTATATCATCAGGATGCACTAAATCAGTATATGGTTTTGAGGTGAATTCTTCGATAGAATATCCCAATATTCTTGTTATTGCCTGATTAGCTTCAATGTAAAACCCTGTATTCAAGTTAGCTTTTGTTATAATACTTGGAGATAGATTAAAAGTGTTTTTTAAATTTTCCTCAATATGCTTGCGTTTAGTGATATCGATACAAATACCGGCATTGCGAATTGGATTTCCCTCTTCACCGTAACTTGTATTACCAATTGCATTTACCCAAATAATTTTACCATTTGGGTGAACAACCCTGTATTCATTATTCAATTGTGTATGATCTTTTATTGAAATATTTAATTTCTCATAGGCAGAATCTTTATCATCAGGATGTATGCACTTATCCCATGTTTCAAATGATGTTTCGTGCTGCTCCGGATCAAGCCCGAATAATGTAAATAACTCTGGCGACCAAACTATTTTGTTTGTCTTCATATCCCAGTCCCAAAGACCCGCACCTGCACTTTGTTGTGCAAATTTTAACTGTGCTTCATTTTCTTTCAATAATTCTTCAGCCAGTTTCTTATCGTTGATATCTCTTACAATGTTCAGGAATGCACCATTTTCAAGCATTTTAACACTCAACTCTACATGAATATACTTTCCATCTTTTTTGCGTAGTCGATAATCAACATTAATAGATTTTCCTGCTTTCAGTTGGTTTAGTCTCTCTTCATAATCAACACCTTCTAGGTCATTGGGATGTATAAAAGAAGAGGCATTGACAGCCATAATTTCATCTTTACTGTATCCTAAAATTTCACATATCTTGTTATTTACATCGATTGGATTACTGTTTACGTCCAGTAATAAAATGCCTTCAGATGATTCATCGAACAGTGACCGGAATTTGTTTTCATTTTTACTCAATTGCTCTTGGGCCTTCTTACGCATTAAGAGTTCTTTCTCAATTTCTCTTGTCTTTTCTTTTACTAGTTTTTCAAGATTAACAGCCTCAAGTTTTTTATCATTTCTTGACTCTTTGATCCTAGCCATTGCATTTAATTGAGCAATTAATTCGGATTCATCGATTGGTTTAGAAAGAAAAGCCTCACCCCCTACTTCAAGGGACTTAATTCTACTTTGTTTATCACCTTTCAATGCGGTAATGAAAATAACAGGTATATCCTTAGTTTTGTCATCGTTTTTCAGTACTGAACAAACCTCAAAACCATCCATTCCTGGCATCACAATATCTAATAAAATAACGTCAGGATCTACCTTATTTGCAATCTTGATACCTTCAGGTCCGTCTGATGCCATATACAGTTTTGCATCTTGGAATTTATCATTTATTATAGCTTTCAGACTAATTAAATTGTCTCTTTTATCATCTATTACAAGAATATTCATTTTAATCGGTGGCTTTTATTAATGTAATTAACTGGGTCGGTCTTGTTTTGTCCTATATATATTTGTCTAAGTAACTATTAAATATGATATTATCAATTGGTTTTGAGATATAACCATTAAACCCTATTTCCAGCATTTCATCTCTGTCTTCTTTCAAAGCACCTGCTGTAACAGCTATCACTGGTGTATTTTCAAACTGAGGGTCCTTACGTAACTGAACTAGAGCATCAGCACCATTTAAGTTTGGTAGATTTATATCCATTAATATAAGACTTGGGTTATGTTTCTTTGCCATTTCGATACATTGTATGCCGTCTCCTGCTTCAATAGTTTCACATCGGTTGGCTAGCATAGCTTTAATTGTAGTCATATTATCAGGATTATCTTCAACTACTAATACCAATGGTTTTCCATTTGAGGTTTTCTTTGTAAACTTTTTTGGAGCCTTTTTCTCAAACTTATCTTCATCAACTATTACTACTTCACTCACAACCTGTAATAGCCTGTCTCTATCTATGCTGCCTTTTTGAATTAATTGCCTTACTTGATTATATTTAAGAAATGATAGTTCCTCATTAGTGATGTATTTTGCACTAAGTATTACAACTGGTAATTTCGATGTTTCTTTTTTTTCGCGAATGGTTTTTAGTAATTCAAAACCATCCATTTCAGGCATCATTAAGTCAAGTATCATTGCATCAGGAATATTATCCTTCAATACTTCCAGTGCCTGAATCCCATTATTAGCTTCAAGTATATTATAACCAGCGGTTTCAAGTATGTCTTTTAATTGAATCATTGCCGGTTCGCTGTCTTCAACCAACAAAATAGTTTTTTCGTTAGGGTTAATATTCTGTGTAACGCTAGTATTAACACGGTTCAGTATTCCATCTGTAAGGGTTTCTCCTTTAATATTAACTGACTTAATCGGCAATGTTATAATAAACACTGAGCCTTTTCCTAACTCACTAGTAGCTACTATGCTTCCTCCAAGTATATCGCAATATTTTTTAGCAATGGCTAATCCCAATCCGGTACCTTCGAATCTGCGTGAATTGCTGCTATCAGCTTGTTGAAACTCATCAAAAATCCCTGAGATATTTTCCTTGCCAATACCTATACCTGTATCTGAAACAGTAATAACTATATTATTATCAATATGTTTAGCACCTATATCAATACTACCAACGTCTGTATATTTTACTGCATTTCCAATTACGTTTTGCATTATATGTTGGTACTTTTCATAATCACTAACAATATCAGGTAATCCATTTAACAAACTAGTTATTTTCAAACTTTTTCGATCGGCCTCAGGTTTAATCATAGTTATCAAATCGCTAACCATAGAGTCAAGTTTAAACTTTGACAAGTTTATCTCTTCTTTACCCGATTCAATTCGTGATATGTCGAGTATATCATTTATGAGTGAAAGCAAGTGTTTTCCATTACGCTCGATTATATCAATAAAGCTATATTCTTCCTCGTTAATTTTACCTTCTAAGCGCCTGTTTAAGACACCTGAAAGTGAGATTACTGAATTTAATGGTGTTCGTAATTCATGACTCATATTTGATAGAAATACAGTTTTTAGCCTATTGGCCTCACTAAGTTGTTTCTTTTGCTGCTCTAATTCTTCATTTTGTTCAATCAGTTCGCTGGATTGGGCAGACATCTCTTTACGTTGAGCCTCTAATTCAGTATTTTGAGATTCTAGTTGTTGTGAAAAACTGATGATTTTACGATAGGCTAATACTCCGATCAAACGAGCGCTTAGCATTGGAAGAATTGTATCAATTAAATTAAGTGAACTTTCTGTAAAACTCTTTATTGTAACAAGAGAAACGATTGCTTCAATTTTATTTTCAGAAACTATTGGAATTGTAATTATTTCACGAGGTTTAAAAGTACCTGAAACAGTTGAGAATGTAAATTGAGTATCGTCGGGGATATTTGTAATGTGACTTATCTTTTTTGTTGCAAGAGAAATCCCAAATTCTCCCTGATTCATTTTTGCCGAGAAGGGCTTACAAACTTCTTTGTCGATGCCAATACAACTAAAGTGGTTAAAAGTATTATTGTCATCACTAAGTAAATACAATGCACCAATTTGCGCATTGCATAATTCCATTAATGAGGTCAGTACTTTTAATGAGAATTTTTCTGCAATATCTTCACTTAACATAATGTCGGCTAATTGAGCAGACTTATTGTTTAAAGATATTATATCCTCAACCCTATCTGCCATTTCATTATATCCATCTGAAAGATGTCCAAATTCGTTATTGGATTTGTAATTACTTCTGACACTCATTTGACCTTCTTTTAACGAATTGGCAGCATCCGTTAGAATCACTAAAGGGCGTAATATATTTCGCGTAAGTAATGCAATAATTATTGATGCTAGGAATAATGATGAAAATATAAAGATCAAATTAGTTGTGTTTTGACCCTTCTGTATTGAAACCGAATCATTATAAAACTGATCGGATTTTGCAATGGCATACTCATCTATAACTGTAATTTTCTCGAGAACTCTCTCAACAAGAATACCTGTTATCCCGCTTCCTGACTTAGTTCGTGATTTGGCTATGTCAATTTTGCCTTCACGTATTAGTTGAAATGTTTCATCATGCAAAATATTATACTGTAGAAATAAATCTTTCAGATTATCAATATCCGAATGTGGGCCCAAATAGGCATCGTATAGTATGCTTAACTGTCGAGATACCAAATCTCTGCTCATTTCAATCTTATGATATGTATCCAATATTTCTGTATCCGATTTAATTAGAACCATTTCTTTCATATTACGTGATATATTGATCACATTGCTCTCGATCACACCCAAAGCTCTGCGAACCTTTAATGGATGATCATACATATTTTTTGTTTGAAGTGCCAGTTGGTTATTTTGTACCCATGATAGTGTTCCTGTTATTGCTATAAGTAGTAAAATAATTCCAAAACCGATTTTCAGCTGAGTTCCTATTTTAAGATCATTGATTTTCATAATACTCAATTTTATCTTTAACTGTAATGCATTTCAAATTTGGATATGCTTTTATTTATTTTGTAAATATACAAGAATGCTCTATTATTTCTTTAAATCCCAGCCCTTTAAGAAAGTCCCTTTCAGTATCTCCAACTATAATATACCCGGTTTTATCTAAACATCTGGTTAATTTATCGATAATTATTTTTTTACTTTCAGTCGTATAATAAAACAGGATGTTACAACAAAAAATAAGGTCAAAATTTCCATAAATACTTGCTGGCGGACAGAAATTAGGGTCAGATATAAGATCGAACTTTGAAAAATCAATATTCTCTTTTAGTGAAGGATTAATTGAGAACTTTTGTCCTTCCTTCGTAAAATACAAACTAAGCCTTTTTAAAGTAACTCTTTCTATTTCCTTTTCAGTGAATATACCATTCTTGGCTTGAGCAATGGCATTATCTGAAATATCAGATGCGAAGATTCTGAATCTTTGTTTAATAGAATTATTTTGTATGAATTCATGAATTGAAATTGCCATACTATACGCCTCTTGCCCTGATGCACAGGCTGCTGACCAAACTCGCAGTTCCTTATTGTCTTTCTTGGTTTCAAATAGCTTAGGAATAATAATTGACTCAAGGATTGAAAAGGTTAGTTGATTACGGAAAAATTCACTGAAGTTAACATGTAACGAATTAGTTAATTCTTCAATTTCATTTTCGTTGTTTTTTATATGTTCTATATAGTCACTATCAAAAAGTAAATTTAAACTGGAAATTCTTTTAGATATGGTTTTATCTATGAATGATTCCTCATATCGAGTAAGATCGATACCATAATTCTGATTTAAAAAGAAGCTAAGTTTCTTTACCATAAAGCAAGAATTAACAAAAGGAGAAAAAGTAAAAACACCAGATGCTATAAAGCATCCAAAAATCCAAAGATAACATATATTGAGCAATCATAAAAGAAGAGTATAACAACTGTTTTTAAGAAGTTTAATAATTAATACAGTGGTCTTTTTTAAAGGGGGAAACACAATCACATTAAACACTATTGTGTGATATAAATATATCATCATCTTCTGGAAATCGCGCTTAGCAAAATCATCAACCTATTTAAATTAACTATGAGTCCTATTAATATCATTGTGTCTAAAACTTATCTTAATAAACTCCAGGGCTTTACCTTGTGTTATAGAATTTGTAGTAAAACTAGGTCCAACCCACTAGAAGTATACTACTTATGGCAATCCAATATTTTCGCAGTTTTTTATAAAATATTAACCATTCATTAATTCTTAATTTTTTCTTAAAAAGGGTAGGATGTTATTTAGAACAATTATAAATAGTATTTTCACTAAATGATATAATCTAACTTTATACTGGTTAAAGACTTAGATACTATAACTAAAATTAACTAAAAATGCTGGAGAAGTTGACTTTTCTTTTGGCACATTACAAAATGAACCTAATACTGCTTAAGTAATTAACACTTGGACAACTGTTGAACAAGTTGAAGTCTTTTTGAGTAATGGCTAGTTAAAAGAAGCAATGGGTGCTGCAGGTGTATTGGAGGCTCCAACAGTTATTATTCTAAACGAATTTGGTAAAGGATAATATCATAAATAATTTTAGGATTTCAATGCGATGATGACGCAAAAGATCATCTTTAATTTCCTATTCTAAATATTAGTTTTCAAATTTAACTTTTTTGGAACCTGGCTAGGCAACAACGGCTTCTCAACTATATAGTTGGGGAGCTTTTTTGTTTTATTGGGTGAGAAGTTATCCGATAATTCATCTATGATCCCAGATTTGATAGCCTGAAATAAAGCTATTTACCATATAATATGAGCTATTTTATAATTTTTATTCAGACAATCTAATAAGAATTCAGTTTAGGTGATTATGACTTAAACTAACAAGTATTAATATTATATCGGACAAGTTGATCTGTGATGATGTTAAATTGAGCCTTATCATGTGAACTATTAATAATTACTACCTTTGGACCACTAACTTTATGAAAAGCAAAGCATTGCTTTGCATTAGGTACTGAAGGATACATTTGTGAATCAATATCTTCATTATCTTGGTTGACTTATAAAGATACTGTACTAATTGGTATTAAATAAAATTTCAAATATGAAAAGAAGTATTTCGATTATTATTGTTTTTGTCGCACTGATTTATTCCTGTACAAATACAGTGGAAAACGATAATCAGAATGTTGATACAAACAAACAGGCAGAGACCAACAAGATAGTTGATAATATGGATTCAACTGCAATTGAAATTGAAAAAGTTACTGAAGATATAAACGAATCATCGGACGAACTTGATAAACTTTTGAAAGAATTATAACTTATTAATAACTCTAAATATGTACATTAAAACAATAATAATAGCGCTGCTAATAACTCCATTTATGATCTCAACTTCATATTCGCAAGGTATTGAAGTAGGAACTAAGGATAAAAAAGTGATAATAGGAGAGGACGATCCTAAAAATCAGAGAAGAAACCCAATAGATTATGAAAATTTTGAACTAACAGATGAAAATTTACCATGGGCAAGGGAAAAGGTTAAGCAAGAAAAGAAGCGTGCTGAGAGAGAATTTAAGGAAGGTAAGATAACACAGGAGGAGTATGAGCGTCGAATGGGTTTGATTGCTGAGGCAAAAAAAAAGATTAAAGCTTACGAGAATGACCCTAAGAACAATGGTGCTTTAGTAGGTAATGATGAAGATATAGAAATTGAGTATGACCCAAATGATACTGAATTAGTTAGCCAAAAAGAAGCTAGAGAGAAGAGACAGCGGGAAAAAGCTGAACGTGATCGTAAGAAACGTGAGGACAATATTAGAAAAGGAAATAGAAGTAGCCTACAAGCTTCTTTGGATAACCTGAAAAGGGAGAAGGAAAAGCTGGAATCTGATAAGAAGGCAGGAAAAATTACAGTTACAGAGTATTCGGAAAGACTTAGGAGAATTGAGGTGTCAGAGAAAAATATAGAGGCAAAAATTAAAGAAATTGATGATCAGGGAAAACCCGGGGCCAGAGATGGTGAAAATGTAAATGAAAAGGATAAATCCACCCGAGATATTGATAATAAAGACCCAAAGAAAGATCTGCAAGAAGCAGTTATGAATGCAGACAATAGGGTACTTGAAGCCAGAAAAAGAGTTGTAGAAGAAAAGGCCCAAATGGAAAAAGACCTTAAATCAGGTAAATTAAGCCAGTCAGATTACAATTCAAAAATGATTAGAATATCTAGAGTAGAGAAGGCAATTGAAGATCTAGAGAAAAAAACGATTGAAGCAAAGAATAACTAAACGGTCTTCACAGAAGACAGTTTACGACGCTATCCCATAAAGTGTGCAAATGAGATAATCCTCGTGAAATACTTTATCAATTCTCAGTATCCTTATATTCAGCAGACCAGGAAAAATTAACCTCAGGGCCGTCTGTACTGCTTTCTTTGATATAAATTATAGCATCATTCTTATCAGTAACCTTTAGTGAATAATCAGCATAGGCAGTTATCATGGTTCCTGTTGCACCTCTGAGCGAGATTTTTGCGTTGATTTTATTAGCCGGTTGTTCAAAGGATTGAACATATTCATTTGTATCAGTGATGGTTATCTCGGCCCCATCAGCATTAAGATATCTAATGTACTCAAGGGTATCTAACCCTACAGAAATAAAGCTGTAGGTCACCGTATAATTTTCTGTAGGTGTTGGGTCTGGGTCCGGATCATTATCCGAAGACTTGTCACATCCAAAAAAAAGAACTCCAAATACTACTAATAGTAATAACTTTTTCATAATAGGTATAATTTGTTACGTTGCAATATACAAATAATATCTATGATCAATCAATGTATTACACAATATCCATAAGTTAAAACTGCATAATCGTATATTTGGCATCACAGAAGAATGGAAGTATTGATTAATTATACAAAGCAATACCTGAATTAGGATAATACAAAATAGTCGAAATTATACATTAACAATGATTACCACAAAAAGAACAATATTACGACCAATTTCTTCAGTTGATAATGAAAAGGTGTTTGGTTACAGATCTGATTCAGAAACAAATAAATTTCAGGGATGGATACCAAATAAGGTTGAGGAAGTTGATGATTTTATATCAAAAAATCCGGAAACCATAAATATACCTGATAGCTGGTTTCAGTTGGTGATAATCAAAAAAACTTCCAATGAATTAATAGGAGATATAGGTATTCATTTTATTGACAAGGAAAATTTTCAATGTGAAATTGGATGCACAATCAGAAAAGAGGATCAGGGAAGGGGTATTGCCACAGAAGTTATGAGGGCAATAGTTAATTACTTATTCAATGATCTTAAAAAGCATAGAATTACAGCATCCATCGACCCGGCAAATATTAGCTCAATTAGGCTTGTTGAAAGGCTTGGTTTTCAAAAAGAAGGTCTTTTTAAAGAAAGCCTGCTAATTGATGGTAAGTGGGTAGATGACCTTGTTTATGCCATACTTAATTATGAGTGGCAGCTAACAGAAACTGATAATCAAGATCCTAGACCATAATCCCAAAATTTTGAAAATATTATATCATTTGTATATTTACACGGTAGATAGCTAATATTAAATGACAAAAAGAGATAACTATGAATCGTACAATTAAGAATATACTGGCGGTAATAGCTGGTTGGATAGGTGGCAGTATTATTAATATGGGACTTATCAAAACTGGTCAATTTGTACTACCAATTGACGGTGTAGACCCCAATGATATGGAAGCACTTGCAGCTATAATGCCAACATTGGAATTTGATTATTTTGTATTTCCTTTTTTAGCACACGCCTTGGGCACACTAGTCGGTGCAGCCATCGCAGGATTAATAGCGGCAAATCATAAAATGAAATTTTCTCTGGCTATTGGAGGGTTGTTCCTACTGGGCG
>CALCGQ010000202.1 GCA_937901015.1 uncultured Bacteroidota bacterium
GCATAGCGAATTGGGATATCTAACCATGTTTTTTTTTTTACAACAGGTTTTTGATTCGAAAAAGTATCAAATGAAAACTTCCCATGATAGCTACCCATACCGCTATTGCCAACACCTCCAAAAGGCATTTTGCTACTTGCAATATGCATAATTGTGTCATTAATAGTAACTCCTCCAGCGCTTGTATTTTCAAGTACTTGTTTTTGCTTTCTTGTACAATTACTGAATAAATATAGGGCTAGAGGCTTAGGTAGTGATTTGATTTTTCCAATTGCTTCATCGATTTCGTCGAATGTAACTATTGGAAAAAGAGGTCCAAATATTTCCTGCTGCATTATTGGCATATCATAGGTTACATTGTCAATAATTGTTGGTTCGAAATAGCGTGTATTGACGTCGTAATTACCACCGTATACTATATCTGTATTTTCGATTAATGACGCTAATCGCTCAACATTTGGTTTCGAGATTATGCGTGTAAAATATTGACTGGTAGATGCATCTTTACCATATGATTCAATAATATATCTTTTTAACTCTTCAATAAACTTGTCCTTAATTTTTGAATTAACAAGAAAATAATCCGGAGCAATACAAGTTTGTCCTGCATTAACTAGTTTTCCCCAAACAATTCTTTTAGCAGCCAGTTTTATACTGATTTCTTTCTCCACAATGCATGGACTTTTACCACCTAATTCTAGTGTAACAGGTATTAGTCTGTTAGCTGCAGCTTGCATAATTATTCTGCCAACCCTCGGACTTCCTGTAAAGAAAATATGATCAAAATTTAATTTAAGTAGTGATTGTGTGGTTTCTGCGTCACCTTCAAAAACCTTTAGGAAAGCTGGGTCAAAATTTTCGTTTATGATTTTTTCAAGTATTGCTGATGTATTGCTTGATATCTCAGATGGTTTTAATATGGCAGTATTACCGGCCGAAATAGCTCCAATTAAAGGAGCTATCAATAGTTGGAAAGGATAATTCCAGGGAGCAATAATTAGTACAGTACCAAGTGGTTCGGATATTGTATAACTGGTTGCGGGAAAATTTGTAATTGGAGTAGATGAATACTGTGGTTTTGCCCAACTTCTGAGGTGATTAATATGATATCTGATTTCTTCGAGGACATAACCAATTTCAGTTGCATAAGATTCAAACTGAGATTTGTTAAGATCGGATTTTAAGGCTTGCATTATATCATTCTCATTCTCAAGAATAACTGATCTAAGTTTCTTCAAAGAGGCTATTCTACTGCTGATATTTATCCAAAGTCCTTTGTCAAAGTGGCTTTTTTGTAATTGAAATATATTTTCCATTTCAGTAGACTTATCACCAGTTTTCATATGAGTGGAGTTTTAATAAGTGCTGTAATTTAGTGATTTACAATAACTATAATAAAATTAATTCTGGAACAGAGTCAATTGTATTTTTCCATGGATAATTTAAAAAAAAATACTCTGCAAATTAGTAATTTCATAATTACCATTATCGAATTAGCCATCTAATTTACTTAATAAAAGACTAATGTAAATTAAAATAAAACTTAGATAATAACCATCGGATATGGTTAATGTTTTTTATTCGGAGTCCTTATATACACCCAATAATTCGATGAACCTTGAATCTTGATATAAATCAGGTATTAGATCAAGTAATTCGGTATGTTGCTCGTGATTTAATTTCAGTGCAGTTTCAATATAGAAGTATGCTTGTTGTACCTTTCCTGAAACATGGAGATAGCCCGCAAGTCGATACCACAATAAGGCACTTTCTTTGTTTGTATTTATGGCTTCTTCAATTATTTCTATGGCATTATCCGTATCGTCAACAGCAAATACACATGCAGAGTAATTAATCCAAGCTTCCACATTGAATGTATCCTGTTTACTGATTTCTGAGAAAAGGTTACCAGCAGTACCATAATTAGCATCTTTCAGATGGATCATTGCAAGGTCGAATCTAAACTCGGTATTATTTGGCATTAGGTCAACAGCCTTAGTGTAGTAAACTATAGCTTTTGGATCATTGTCCTGAGCAATAAATAATCTTCCTAACCCAGCCCAGGCATCAGCAAGGTTTTCATTGAGTTCCAACGCCTTGTTAAAGTGATGCATGGCATTCTTTATATCATTCAAGTGCTCATATGATTCTCCAATATAATAATGTGTAATTGGTTCGGGAACTTCATAGTTGAATGTCTCCTTATAATAACCAATTGCCTCTTCATATCGATCTAGACCTGAAAGTGAATTTGCAATATTGAAATATGCAGAAGAATACTCATCATCAATTGCTATAGTGAATTCATAAGCCTCAATGGCTTTTTCATAAAGTTCCAATTGATTATAGAAGATACCTAGATTGAACCATCCAACTTTGGAGTATGGGTTAGAATCGAGAAAATCTTTGAAAAAGTCTATTGCATCTTCTTCTCTGTTAGTAATATCAAAGAAAAATGCAATTTCATGTATGATATTTTCAGATTCTGGTTTTAAACCTAGAGCATTTTTTAAATTCTTAATTGCGTTGGGGTAATCATTTAGATTTTCATATTCAAAAGCAATAACTGAGTAAATATCTTCAGGGTTGGCTGATAATGGAATTGCTTTTTCATACTGTTCGATGGAAAGCTCATGCTTGCTCATCATACTATATATTTCTGCTTTAGATACATATAATTCATCACTTGCTGGTTCCATCAACCCTATTTGATTTAACTCTTCAAGTGCTTCATAATATTCACCATTTAAGGCGTTTAACTTTGCATTTCTTATGATGAAAGTACTAGTCCTCGGATGTTGTTGAATAGCAGAATCAATTGCAACTCTAGCTTTATCAAATTCCTGAAAATCAATAAAATAATCGATAATTGCTTCAAACTCATTCACGTCAAAGAAAAAATGCAAGTTAGCTTGTATCATTTTATCAAAGCGTTGAACAAGTTCGTTCAAGTCATTATCTTCTATCCATCCAAAATCTTCACTCATCAAATTAGTATTACTATGTTGCTTTATCAGTTATTATTTCACGAAAGTATGGCAAATTCACCATTTATCGAATTATGACTAGCTTAATTTATTAACCGGAAAAATTGATTAATTGTTAATTAAAGGGAAATATTAAGAGTTACTACCTATTTTACAATGGAGAATAATCTGTCCCATCTTATCTTACCATCAATAAGTGATTTGTTTTTATCAAGTGATAACCATATGAATTCTGCTCTACCAACTATGTGATCTTCAGGTACAAATCCCCAGTAACGTGAGTCAGCAGAATTATGTCTGTTATCACCCATCATCCAGTA
Organism: uncultured Bacteroidota bacterium; assembly: GCA_937901015.1. GTDB lineage: Bacteria > Bacteroidota > Bacteroidia > Bacteroidales > F082. The sequence continues at coordinate 3,308 of CALCGQ010000202.1, forward strand.
ATAATCAAATCTTGGTGTATATGAACTAGAAATAACACCGTTTATGAGGATATTACCGTCATTAACTTCCAGTTGATTACCTTCATAAGTTCTTATCAAACGTTCATACAATGCAAGATTTTCAATTGTAAGATTAATTGGTACATTGTTTTTAGGAATGTATAAGGGACCAAAGTTATCTCTGTTCCATTGATATGAAGAGTCGTTTGGAAATATCTCAGGCTTCCAAACGCCTGGATCTTCATTAAAAACTTCCACTGATTTCACAACAGGAAGTTTTTCGATTTCCTTTTTCGATTCTTCTGTAAGATTATAAATAAACTCACCAGGACGACTGCCTCTGTATGTTTCAGTTATATCATATTTGTCGAGAACTTTAGGGTTTATGCTACTACCTGTGGTAGTTACTTTGTATTGATATTGTAATTTTTCAGGATTTACTGCTTTTTGTCCATTTAGAAATACCTGACGGTTCACAATCTTTAAAGTATCCCCAGGAAGTCCAATGCATCGTTTCACATAATTTTCTCTTTTATCAACAGGTCTTACAACTATATCTCCAAAATTTCTTTTATCTGACCAAACACGTTGGCGTCCATATTCATTAACCAAAGTATAATAGCTTACATTACTCTGGAATCTGGTTGAGACCGTATCTCCGGCAGGATAATTGAATACAACAGCATCGTTGTGATCTACATTCTTAAACCCAGCAAACCGGTAGAATGGGAGTTTAATCCATTCAACATAAGATTTTACATCTTCCGTTCCTGGCAAGGTATGGTGCACAAAAGGGAATGACAAAGGTGTATTTGGTACTTTTGGTCCATAAGTGATCTTGCTAACAAATAAATAATCGCCAACTAGTAATGATTTTTCCATGGATGATGTTGGAATGGTATATGCTTCCAATAGAAAAGTACGAATTATTGTTGCTGCAACCACTGCAAAAATAATGGCATCAGTCCACTCACGTACAAAGGTTTTCTTAATCACTGGTCTATCAGAAGGGTCCACAAATTTCTCTTCTTCTTTCATTCCCAAGTATGGTAGGTAAACAAATGGTACAACTACACTAAGAAATTGTTCCCACAGACTAAACTTGTTGAAACACTTAACCAGCTCCACAAGCATTAGCATATACATAAATACATTTAAAAATGGGAAAAACAGTAATGCTAACCACCACTTCGGTTTTTCAATAATTAGAAGAAAAACATATAGATTATAAAATGGA
>CALCGQ010000203.1 GCA_937901015.1 uncultured Bacteroidota bacterium
CAGTGCTTATACCATTGATAGTATTTCATTGCCTGCCAATTCATTTGACTTTACAAGTAATATTATAACAATTGATCTGCAGGATAGCTATAATATTGGAGATCAAATTAATTTGACAATATATTATAAAGGAATACCAATTTTGGCTGGCGGTTACAAAGGTCTAAGATATGAAACTCATGACAACGATGAATTGATTATTGCAACTTTGTCAACACCATACCTTGCTCATACGTGGTGGCCTTGTAAGGATGGGACTCAGGATAAATCAGATTCTACCTTTATTGACATCTCCATTAAAGATACTTTGGTTGGAACAATTCCGGTTGCTGCCATATCAAATGGGATGCTTGAAACCATTGAGGCAAGCAATGGTATGAAAACTTTTAAATGGAAGCATCGTTATCCAGTTGTTCCTTATTACGTTATGGTAGCTATATCAAATTATGAACATTTTCAGCAGGAATTCACAGGAAGTAATTATAGTTTTCCAATTGATTATTATGTTTTTGATTCTCATTGGGATGAGGCACATGCTGGTGTGGAATTGATTCCTGATGCCATTGGTTTTTTTACAGATGTTTTTGGTACATATCCATTTAAGGATGAGAAATATGGAATGACACAGTTAGGCTATTATGGGGCAATTGAAAATCAAACAAATACCATCACTAATAACATGAGTCCTGGATGGTTTTTTGTTTCAGTTCATGAACTTGCACATATGTGGTTTGCAGATATGATTACCTGCAATACATGGCATCACGGTTGGTTAAATGAAGGCTTTGCTTCATATGCAGAGGCATTGTATAGTGAATACAAGTACGATGATTATAAAGAGTACATAAAGAACTTCCTTTTTTATGGCGGTGGTACTGTTTATATGGAAGATGTTAGTAATCCATTTGATGTATTTAAACCAATTATCTATAATAAAGGAGCTTATGTTCTTCATATGCTAAGGGGTGTTGTGGGTGATGAGGTGTTTTTTGATATTATTTATCAATATGCCAATGATATAAATTTCCAATACGGATTAGCAACAACCGAAGAATTCCAAGCAGTTTGTGAGGAAGTTAGTAATACTGACTTGGATTATTTCTTTGATCAATGGATTTATGATGAGCGTTTTCCTATGTACTACTATAATTATGAGTTTAATTTATTGAATGGAGACGTCGGAGTAGTTATTAATCAGATACAGGGAGTTATGGGATGGCGTGAAGTATTTGATATGCCATTGGAGATTCAAGTCGATTTTACGGATGGAACTGATACTATCATAGAAGTATTCAATGATGAGAAATACTCATATTACTCATTGATATTGAACAAAGAAGTAGATACAGTAATTATTGATCCCAATAGTTGGGTCCTTCGAAATATTGTATTAGATCCTGATATTATTGTTAGTTCTAATAATGTTGAAGAATTCCCATTTGAGATATACCCGAATCCTTCAAATGGGAGATTTATGGTTAGCGCTAAAGGTCAAGACTTGTTTAATGAAAATAATGTAGAGCTGGTAAGTATTTCAGGGTCTTATCAAGGAAAAATTATTATTAGTAACCAAGATGTTGTTGAGTTTAATAATGTTAGACCGGGTGTATATTTGCTGAAGGTGGTTATGTCAGGAAAGCAGTATGTTAAGAAGGTTGTGGTGCTCGATTAGAGTTAGAAAGATACTACCAATTTCCTAATCCATCCATGGATCCAAATTGGTATTTGGGTTTGCATAAATGTCAGTGTTTGTAAACTTGACAATTGTTCGAAGCATATCCAATTTAACTTTTGCAATATTATCCTCAGGGTTGATTTTCAATATCGCTATGTAGTCATTAATCGCTTTACTTTGAGATTGAATTCTTGTATATAGTTCTGCACGTATATGCAGTTTTTCTGAATTAACGCTTATGTCTTTCTCTTTGCTGAGTGCGTCAATTTTCTTTTGTAATTCCTTCCTCTCTTCCAACACTCTCTTCTTTAATATCCTTTGGAGATTCTAAGCATGCTAATCTCAACATCACCATTTTCAGGATGTATCGTTATCCAGTTATTATCTTCCGAAAACCATTTGTATTGGTTTCCAACCCGTACAATATAATCGTTGTATACTTCGCCTTCAATAACCTGAACAACAAAACCACCGTTTTTACTTCCATCGCTGCCATAACTAAAGATAAGCTTGGCAGTTTTGTCACTTAAATTTCTTGCTTTTATGAAAATATAATTGCTTTTACGAACATTGATCTTGATTGGTTCAAACGCGAATTTGTCTGTATTATCCTTGTTAATAGTATCAGCATTTGCAATTATATCAACTATAGAATTTTCTTTAATAAACCTGCTAATCTTATCTATCATTTCAGTAGGATAAGATTCATCTGGCTTAATATTTTCAGCTTTTCTGTATGCCAGTATGGCTTTGTCGTAGACCTTTGCATCATGTAATTTATCAGCATCTGCAATTGCTACCTTATAATCTTCCATAACTAAGGCATTTCTTTCTGCAATAAATTTATCACATTCAGCTATTCGTTGTTGTGGATGATTTTCACTTGGTTTAATACTTCTGGCAATTTGATATTTTCCAAGCGCCTCATCATACCTTCCCTGATCGAAGAAGATATCGGCACTGGCGATTGATTCAGCAAACCGCTGTTCTTTTTCAGCTTCAAGTCTTTCCAACTCTTTGGCAATATCAGCAAGTCTCTGACGAGGATATTCTTCATCACTTTTTAATGATCTTGCTTTCTCAAATTCAACTTTTGAAAGCTCAAAACTACCTTCATCAAATAGTTTATTTCCTTTGGCCACGGCTTCATCAAATGATTTTCTACGTTCAGCCTCTTTACGGATGTTTGTTTGGATAGTTATTACTGTCTTCTTTTTCTGTAAAGCATTACTTTCATTTGGGATTAATGCCAATGCTAGGTCATATTTCTGAACTGCCTGATCATATTCCTTTGATTCTTTATATAAGTCACCATCTGCCAATAACTGATCAAATTGCTTTCTTGTTTCAGCTTCATTTTCTCTAAGAATCACCAAACTGTCGATGGCTGCAATTTGTTCTCGTGGTAAGTCTTGATCTGGTTTAAGTTCCAATGCGTTTTCATACGACTTCTTTGCTTCAGCAAGCTTATCCTGATTAAATTGTTGAACTGCAATCAAAACTAACTCGTTGTACTTATCATCTATCTGTTTTTGCTTAGCTGCATTTGCAAGGAAAACAGTTATGACGTCAATCTTTTCCTGAGGATAACTTTCAATTGATTTAAGAGCCTGTGCTTCACGATATTTTTTAATAGCCAGGTCATAACTTCCTGTATTGTACAGATTGTCACCTTGTTGAATTAGTTTGTTGTATTCCTCATTTGCTTTTTGTTCAGCTGCAAGCAGTTCCGATAGTTTATCTATTTCCGCGATCTTAGTCTTTGGATAATTGTCGTCGGGTTTAACTTCTAAAGCAGTTTCATATTTGCTAAGTGCAATATTTAGTGACCCTACGTTGAATGCACTATCAGCAGAAGCTACCATATTATCATAGTTTTGTTCAAACGCTTTCAGTTGATTTTCAAAAATTGCATCAATCTCACTGATCTTACTTTTTGGGTAAGACTCCTCTGGTTTTAGATTCAATGCTAAATTGTATTTGCCCAAGGCTAATGAATATTCTTCGGTTATCATTAGGCTGTCACCGCTAACAATGTATTGGTTATAATTGTTTTCCAAATCCTCTATCTCGCCTGCTAACTTCTCATTTATTTTAGAAATCATGTCGCCCGGGTAACTTTTCTCCGGCCATAGTTTATTGGCAATTGTATATTCTTTTTGTGCATTAATGAAGTCTTGAGCTATATAATACTCATCTGCTTTTCCTATAATCTTCTTAAATTTTGCATCCTTTTCTGCTAAAGGAATAAGCATTTTAATTTTATTAATGGCCCTTTGATCCTCTGGCATTATCGTTGTAGCTTCCTGATATAGAGCCAATGATTCAGCATAATTCTTAATTAAGAAATATCTATCTGCCTCCTCACATTTTATACTATACCTTTCTTCTCTTTGTTCAAAATCTTCCTTTTGTTGATGGGCTTTACTAAGTTCTGTAAGAGGTGATTCTTTCGCGGGAAATATTCCGGCTGCAGT
>CALCGQ010000204.1 GCA_937901015.1 uncultured Bacteroidota bacterium
ATTACCTTGTAAGTTATTCGAAGAAAACCTTTGTTCAGTTCCAACTGAGAATTGTCCTTTTATGGTATCGAATATCATCTTACCTGTGGAATTAATCAATAGATGATCAGAAGCGCTCTTTAGTGGCTCCAGAATCATAGGGTAGAACCTTCTATATTGCTCTGAATAACCAAGTCCAAAGAAAACAGGTCTTCCATCTGAGTCTCTGGAGTTTACTGTTACATCAAATGCTATACTTTTATTATCCAATATTTGATTAAAAGCAACCCAATTATCAACATTTGCTACACACTCTTCATTTAATTTATATCCACCAGTAAACCTTAGATTTTTTCTGGAAGCCAACATACTAACCTCTCCTTTGAAAAAATACTCAGGACTTAGGAAGAATATTTCCTCGTCGGGTATCTGTCCAAAACCAGTTGTAGTTCCACTTGCATTTGGAGAAATACTAGTAAAGTAGATTGGCTGCTTCATATTATTTCTATCCGAATAATCGAGCCAACCTTTTGCATTGTACTGACTTCTGCTAAAAATATTTACTTCAGCATCATACACACTATGGTATGCATTAACGGTATCAGTAATAATCAATGCATTAACTAAAGTCTTTAGCTTGGCACCACGGAGAATCTTAACCATTTCATTATCTGGAAAAACCGCAGCATCTGCAACTTTTATCAACTTAACCTTCTCAACATCAATTGTATAATCATTTAGGTTATAGGTTGCATTTCCAGCAAAAAAGCGAAGTGTATCTGCTTCATCTTTAATGGAAATAAACTCCGGTCCACTTAGGTTATAATCGATTAACTCTAACATACCCAATGTGTCCAGTCCTTTGTAATTTTCTTCCAGATTTGAGCTTAGCAACAATTTATCTTCGGTCATTATCCATTCTACTTCATCAAGTGTGGATATGAACTGGTTTATTGGAAATTCAATAAAGGAATTATCATGAATGTTTGAAAACCATCCAAGTTGTTGTTCAAAATCAATTTTAGCAAAATAATCACGAACATCTAAAACCAACGAATCATTCTCACTATTCTTAAGGAAGAAATCAGCTGTATCGGCTCTCAATTCTTTATAGTTAAACCATATATCCTCTGAAACTAACTCCGATTGATCAAAAATATACGAGCCATCGCCTTTCATATAATTCGGGTTAAGGCTTAAAGTTCCATTTAGCCATGAATTATCATAAACTATAAATGGTCCAGTTTCTGAATTCAGAGTCATAACATTTGTGTCAACTATCCATTGAATATTGACAGTATCTCCCTGAGCAGAAGGAAAATCGTATTTATCAGGACTCTTCATAACCACGAAGTTATCACTTGCTCCAATAAGAGAATCGGGGTAAAATGTATATTCCGGAGATGAGGAATGTGATGATAAATAATCTAAATCACCATTACCTACAAACCCATAATTGCTTAAAGCAATATGAGAGGTAAAAGTTCCAAGACCTCCATAAATATCATAGCCATCCTTTGTAGTTTCATGATTAAAACCAAGAGAATAGTCGGGCATCACTACCAGTGGCTGATTTATTACTGGGAATATTCCAGCAGATGTCAGATTGCCTTCAAAAGCAAGACCTTCGGTAGAAAAAGTTCCAATGCTATCAAAAACAAAAGGATCAACCGCATAATAAAAGCTTTCTGGTATCAATGTACTATCCTGAATATTCTTGTCATTAAAATAAACATAACTCACATCATTACTTACGAAAATTGGATACTCGGCATTTTTCTTTAAACCGGATTTATTGTACGGCTTATCAATGTATATTGTACCAACCATGTCTTCAATAACATTCTGCACCTTCACAAGTGAATCAGTTTTTCGGACTGAGTCATTATAATAAACCTGGAATGCCAATGAGTCGACATAATTCATTTTTAGCATAAAGCTATCATAAACGAAAGTTGAATTACGAGAATAAAAATCCAGAAGCCCCATATGTACCTGACCATCGAAGGTAAAATCTCTATTCTTTTTAAATGATATGGTTTTATCATAAGGATAGATATAAACCTCCTGAGAATCACTTATGCTAACTTCAGGAACACCATTAACAATCAAATCCAAAGTGTTTAAATTTATGGAAGCATTTGGCTTATTGTCTACACTTGAAATTAACTTTATTACATCGTAATCAATATTGCCCCCTTTTGCTTCCAGAAAATAATTAAACCTATCTTTAACTACAGCTCGTTCGGTTCGTGAATTATAAACTAAAAACCCCTTATTAGAAAGATCAATAAGTATCGCTGAAACCTGATCTGCAGGCTTTTCCATATATGATGCAAGCGCATTCAGTTTAACTTCAGTTTCACCATATTCTCGAAGATAATTAGCAATAATGTAAAATGGATTAATATCATCAATTCCCTGAACTCGATAAAAATCTTTTTCTGAGAAGTAATTGCTCGAAACAAATTGTGCCAAATTCCTATTCTTCACACTTCTTATTCGCTTGAACAACAATTCGGGCTCATTCATTTTCCAAAATAATGCCTGAACATAAATATCAAGTTCATGATAAGAATCAAAAAACGGAGTAATGGCAGAACCGTTAAAGTCGGTATACATTACAAACTGGCGACTTTCATTGGTATATTTAACACGAAGGGATGGATGATACAAAGAATCAGAATCAAAATAAAATACGAATTCAGCATCTGAAGAAATAAACTTATCTTCTTCAATACGGAATCTTTCTGCCTTAACCATTGCATAAAGGCTATCACTTTTTGTTAACTTAACAATGGCTTTGCTTTGCTTTGTTCCTATACCATATAACTCTAATCCTTCAAGAACTGCTCCTCCAAAAAAACTAATCTCAGGATAAATATTATATAACTCAAAATCATCAAAATAAGCATCAAATTTTGGATAAGATGTCTTTTTGTTCGGTGGACTTGATGAAACACGTTCTGTTAAGGTGCCCTGAATAGGATTACCAAAAAACCTATTGTAATGTAATGTAACTGAATCAATAACGAATGTAGGCTGAGTTACATCAATAAGATATGAATCAATATTAGCGTAAATTTCTTTTGCGGCTTCATCACCAAATCTCGACCATGGTAATAGTCCGGTTCCACCTTGCCATTGAAGCAATTCGTAATTGAATATACCACTTGTTTTTTCAATTATTGAACTATCCTTTCGAGTAGCGCAAATCAGGTTACCTTTCTGAAAAACAACCAGAAAATTGGTATCAAGAACAAAATTATACTTGGATCGACGATGAAACCATGAAAGTGAATTCTTTTTATGAAACCTCTCATTTTCCAATAGATCTACTGAAAAATCAAGAAAATTAGCAAAGCCTGTTGCCTTTTTATCATCAAGAAGTTTTGAAGCATATGCATGCCATGCAATTATACTTTTTGGTAATTGTTGAGATTCAGAGATAAGGGTAAGCACATAAACATAATCATATAGATATGGATAAGCACGCATTTTTTTTGTGCGCATTTTCTCAATGAAAGCCCTTATCTCATCCTTTTCAACCTTGTTAAACCTTCCAATACTCCAACGTTGATAGAATCTATCCAGTAGTACCTCTGATTTTTTCTGATAAGTTTTAGATGGCGTATTTAATAGAATTTCAGATACTTGCTGAAAAAAGACTTCGGAATTAACTGATAATGAATCTATTTCCTGAGCATGGCTACTACCTATCATTAAACCAAAAAAGATAATTGAAAGTGTAATAAACCTATGCATTTGTTTTGAAAGCTTTTATTTGAAAATAATACGCCAATATTTATTCTAGTTCTTCTTAATAAATTTTGCAGCCACCCAATTGTTCTTTTCAATATGGTTTACGAGTAATAAACCGTATTTGCTTGCTTCTTCTTCAATATCTACCAAATCAGATTTATAGTAACCACTGAAATAAATAAAGCCACCTTCCTTTAACGTAGGAGCGTAATATTTCATATCCCGAAGCAAAATATTTTTATTAATATTGGCCAGAATTGTATCAAAACCAGTATAGTCACCTAATAATTCTGCACCTCCCTGGGCTACTTCAATATTAATAATATTATTCGCCTCAGCATTTTCAGTTGCATTTTCATATGACCAATGATCGATATCAATTGCTACAACAGATGAAGCTCCCTTCATGGATGCTAAAATTGCAAGTACACCTGAACCACATCCCATATCAAGAACTCTCTTTCCATCAAAATCATTATCAAGCATAAGCTCAAGAATCATTGCGGTAGTTTCATGGTGTGCTGTACCGAATGCCATTTTTGGCTTTATTAGAATTTCATATTCAGCATCAGAATCATGTTCATGGAAAGGAGCTCTCACATAACACCTATCAGCAATCTTAACAGAGGGATAATTACTTTCCCAAACTTCATTCCAATTCTTATCCGGAATTAGCTCTTCTGAAAAATGGCCTAGCTTTTTGGAATCACTAACATATTCTATTTCAAGCACCTCTTCTTTTGAATAATCATTCTCAGGTATAAATGCAATCAAACTTTCCTCTTGTTCTTCAAAACTATCATAGCCAATTGATGAAAGTATTGCAATAAGAATCTCAGTTTTCTCTTCGGATTCAGGAATAGGAAGGGTAATTTGAATATAGTTCATAGTGATGTTATGGCAGTATTGACATGTTGTTATAGCTGTGGGTGCTTTGTGGCGAAACCACTTGTCAAACCCACAGCTTATAATTTTTTAGAATACTCTTAAAAGCTCTCAACGATTTTTACAAAATCACTTGCTTTAAGAGATGCTCCTCCAATTAGACCTCCATCTACATCTTCATTTGCAAATAAAGTAGAAGCATTTTCTGCATTGCAACTTCCTCCATAAAGAATAGTAGTGTTATCAGCTAGTTCTTTACCGTATTTCTCAAAAAATAATCCACGGATATATGCATTTCTTGTGCTTGCTCCGGAGTGGCTACAACACCAGTACCAATAGCCCAAACAGGTTCATATGCAACCACTACATTTGAAAACTCATCATTACTTAAATGGAAAAGTCCCTCATCAAGTTGTGATTTAACAACATTGAAATGATTTTTAGCTTCGCGCTCTTCAATTAGCTCCCCAATACAGAATATTGGCTTGATATTATGATCGAGTAATCTGTCAACTTTTTGTGCCAACTGATTATTGGTCTCATTGAAATATTTTCTACGTTCACTATGTCCTACAAGACAATATTCAACACCCATTGCTTCTAGCATAGCAGCTGATATTTCGCCTGTATAAGCACCGTTCTCATATTCACTAACATTCTGTCCTGCAACACTTAATATTGACTCTTCACCATAATCAGAAGACATCTCTAAATAAACTGAAGGTGGGCAAACTATTACTTCACACTTTAATTCTTTCTCGTCAAGATCGTCAGCGATTACACTAACCAACTCTTCGGCTTCCTGGAATGTTTTATTCATTTTCCAGTTTCCGGCAACAATATTTTTTCTCATACTTATTTTGTGATAAGTTTAAAGTAACCAGCGGTAGCAATAATCTACTTACCAATTACAACTCATTAATAATTACTAATGATGGTGTCCACCCTCACCATGTACATGACCATGTGATAGTTCTTCTTCCAACGCTTCTCTGATTTCTAAAACTTTACCTGAAAAATGAAGATCCTTACCGGCAAGTGGATGGTTAAAATCCATTATAACTTTATCATCCTTAATTTCCATAACTCTACCATCAATTGGGCGACCTTCCTGATCTTGCATGGTAATCATATTACCTATTTTCACAAGTTCTTCGTCAACTTTTCCATCTTTTTCAAAAATGCTTTTATCAAGTTCGATAATAGCATCATCGGTAAAGTCACCATATCCATCTTTTGGTGTTAATCCAAATGAAAAATTACCTTCTGCTTCTAATCCGTCCAGATTAGCCTCAAAAGTTGGCAATAAAGTACCATTTCCAAATAAATGAACAAATGGTCTTTCTTCGTTAACTTGCTGAATTATTTCACCTTCATTATCATCAAACCTTAACGTATATGTTAAAGTTACTACTTTGTTCTTTCCTACTTTCATGTGTTAATTTTAAGAAGATTTAAGGATATCAATGAACTACAACATTAATTTTTTAGATATCCTATTAAAATAAGCGGCAAAAGTACAAAAAATGAATTGTTTTTATGTATTATTGCATGATTTTAGTGATTTATTAATCAAACAGTTAATAACATAATTAACCTCGATGTTGTCAAAAAAAGTCCTTTTATTTTCATTAGCAGTTACAATGCTAGTTAGCTGCAAGACAAGCAATATAGATGGTTCTGCGACTTTTAATCATGATAATAAATATGACAGTGAGTTTCCATCATACAGTGTTTCAAAGGATTTGAAGAAAATATCAAACTCCATAAAAAAAATGGATATCATTGCTTTTTATGCTACATATTATTTCCCTAAGAATATACATGTAAATAAATCAAGTATTACTGAAGAATTACTTGAAACCTACGAGGATGACATGACTATTTCACACGAGTCTGTTTCAGGAACAGCGACAGTAATATACAATAACAATAACCTAGTCGGACTATTAACATGTGCTCATGTTATTGATTTTCCAGATTCTGTGTTTTCCTATTATGATGAAGATGAACATACAATTCAGACACTTTCAGTTAAAATAAAGCAACAGAATCATATAAGCGGGATTCCGAGTGGGGAGCCAATTGAAATTATAGCGCAGGATACTAAAAAGGATATAGCAATTCTTTCAAGAAAGACTGAGATAAACGACACTCCGGTTCAAACTCTTCGATATCCCATAGGAAATGTGAAAGATCTTCAGTGGGGAAGCATAGTATACATAATGGGTTACCCTCTTGGAAACCTAATGGTTACGAGAGCATTGGTTAGTTTATCGGATAAAGTAAAATCAGGAGTCTTTATTACTGATGCTTTATATAACCATGGTATTAGTGGCAGCCCTGTATTTGCAATTCGAGATGGAGCTCCTAATTTTGAATTGGTAGGCATGGCATCCTCTGCCGCAGCTCAAGCTTCAAATATTCTTGTTCCCGATGAAGACTATAAAAAAACCTCACGGTTAAAATCAAATTACGACGGCAAAATATTTGTTGACAACAACAAGTTGATAAGTTACGGTGTAACTTTCTCCGTTACTATCACTGAAATTATTACTTTTATTCATTCTAATGAGAAAGCCCTAACTGACAAAGGGTTTAACATGAATGACTTTTTTATGTAAAACTCTGTGTCAGAATGAATATATAAGGGACTAAATATGACTGGAAATACTGAACAACAATTTACTAGGTATAGAATAAGGACAGGAAAGCGTGTATTTGACCTTTTCTTTTCCTCATTAGCTCTACTTATATTTTCACCAATAATGCTATTAATTATTGCAGCTGTAAAGATAACCTCAAGGGGACCAGTCTTCTATAAATCCTTAAGAGTTGGCACAGGATACGACATTTTTACGTTTTACAAGTTTCGAACCATGTATAAAGGGGCAGATGCTGAAAGAACAAAATTATCAGAATTAAATGAATACCTGATATCTCATAAGATCAAGAATGACGACTTTACGAATATCGAAAACTGCCCTGATTGTAAGGAAGGACAACCTTGTTCACCAATACTTTTTATTGATGGTATAGAGATTTGTGAGAACATGTACCTCCGCAAAAAAAGAATGAGAATTCTAGAATCAACCTTCTTTAAAGTTAAAGATGATCCACGTATTACACCAGTTGGTAAGTTTTTAAGGGGATCACACCTTGATGAATTACCCCAGTTTTTTAATGTGCTTAAAGGTGATATGTCAATTGTTGGGAATCGTCCTATTCCACTTTATGAAGCCGAAAAGCTTACTACAGATGAGTGGTCATATAGGTTTCTTGCACCAGCTGGAATTACAGGACTTTGGCAAGTGGATAACAGCAAGTCAATGAAAGCTGAGAACAGAATTAGATTGGATAACAAGTATTCTATGATTGCTAGTCCTTGGCAGGATTTAATAATCATATTAAAGACAATTCCGTCACTTTTCAAGATCAAAACCACCAATTACTAATCTCAAAAGTCTTCTTATAATTCTACCTGAGCATGTTTAGGATCGCTTGCTTGGCATTGTCATTACTAACTCATCAACCCAGAACTCCAGAACTCAAGAACTCCACTACTCCACTACTCCACTACTCCACTACTCCTCCCCATCCTCAATTGCAGCTTTTCGTTGTAACAATGTGGGATGAGAATAAGCTATAAAAACATACAACCAATGTGGTACTAAGTTGCTTAAGTTGGCTTTGGATAATTTTATTAATCCTGAAACCAATTGCTTTCCATATCCATAATCAGTGGCAAATTTATCAGCCTGATACTCATGTCGTCGTGAGACCATATTCGATAATATTCCAATAATAGTTGATATGGGAGAAAACAACAAACCAAATGCAAGTAAGCCCATATAGAAATTTGGCTCTACAGCACCCATAGCCTGGGATAATTCAGGCCTGCCGATAGCAATAAATAGTAGCCAAATCATTAATGCACTTTGAAAAAATGACATTATCAGCCCAATGATAACATGTTTAAGCTTGTTATGACCAACTTCATGGGCGAGAACTGCTACAATTTCCTCTTCACTAAGATCATCAATTAATGTATCGTAAAGAACTATTCTCTTTTTTGGCCCAAGTCCCGAAAAATAAGCATTTGCTTTAGTACTCCTTTTGGAGCCATCAATTACAAATATGTTATTGATTTTAAAGTTAGCCTTTTTAGAGAAATTAACGATGGAATCTTTAAGACTCCCCTCTTCCAAAGGAGTTTGTTTATTGAATAACGGAACGATGAGTTGGGAATAAAACATTGCCATAAATATCATGAATCCTGTTAATCCTCCCAGCACTAACAACCAAAACCAATTTCCCATTTCAATCCATGCCCACATAATAAAAAGCAACAGGCCACCACCAATTAAAGCGCCCACTAGCCATGATTTTAATTTATCCAAAACAAATGTACTAGCAGTGGTCTTATTAAAACCAAAACGCTCTTCTATTACAAAGGTTCCATATAGCTGAAAAGGCAATGATAAGAAATCCATCACCACGCCCATAATTCCAAAAAATAGAAGAGCTCTGACATACTCACTTTGTGAAATATTATGTACTACTGAATCTAAGAAACCGAATCCACCAAAGAATAAAATACCAAGTAACAATAGAAATGAAAAAGTACCGGTTATCATTGAGAAACCAAGATTTACCTTCTCATATCTCTGTGATTCTATATACTTATTTTCGTCATAAACACCCTCAAGCTCCTTTGGTACTGAACCGCTTATATTCCTGTAATTCAGATAGTCAAGAAATTTATCCAGTAAATAATCAAATATAATTATACCTACGATAATCCAAAAAAGAGTATTAGCCATTTTACTTTGAAGATTTAATAACTACCAAAATATTTTCTTAAAAACCACTCCAGAGAAAGTAAAGCAATAAGAACAATCATAATGTATATGAGAGTATTTAATCCTGTGAAAGTATCCTGATAGTGTATTTTAGACTTGAGAGTTTCCAGATTTAACAATCTTTCTTTCAGTTGCTGAATTTGATTCGGATAATACATATCACCTTCATGGTTATTCGCAAGTCGACTTAACATTCGGTGGTCGGCATCAAGATCCCCACTTTCATAATCTATCTTCTGAACGATGAATTCACCCTCATCTATAAAATTCTCGTTACTTAGTTTTGCAGATGCTACATAACTATATACTCCCACAGGAAGCTTATTTAAATTTATGGAATAATAATTCTCAAATGGAGAGAACAGGAAGTTAAAGACTTCATTATTTTCATTTATCACCTTCATCGAAACATCAACAGAATTATCACGTTCCAATGCTTCATTATATAACTCAGCGATTATTGTGATTTCATTGCGACTATCATATACACCTTCTGAAACTACCTTGAACCTACGTTTATCATTTTCTGCTGTAAGAAACATCACTGTCTTACTTAAAAGAGCATCAATGGCAGCAGTATTGCCAAAATCAAGAAAACTTTGTATTCGCCACATCCATAACCCCTCACCCATAATAACGGCATTACGTGTATCCAGATCACTATAATATGCAATTAGTGGAAAATCAGTTATTACTTCAGAAATTTTCTGCCACGCAAATACATCCAGACCATCCACAATCTGATAATTCCCCATTGGTACCGTAAGTGGAGGTAATCGGGATAATTGGGATGCCATTTCTTTATTAAAAGTAAATTTGGAAAATCGTGGATTTGGCTCAAACTGTGACATGGACATAGTTCCAAGAGCTGAATTGAGCTTTAACCCTTCAAAGTAATTATTGAAAGTCGAGAATCTGGTTTGTTTTCCAACAATGTATAATAAAGGCAAATCTGAAGCGACCATTTTATCCAGTAGGTCTCTAGCATTAATAACATTGGATGGTAATTGATACAATATTAACATATCAAAATCATCAATATTAAAATCGTTTGATGATATATATTTGATTACAACATCAAAATTAGGATTATGATCCAATGACTGCTTAATTGCACCCATATCAGGATGTGGAGCAGCTCCAAGTAGTAATATTTTCAACCGTGAATCCAATATATCTACAACAATATCCTTTGAGTTGTTATTAACGACTACCTCTTTTTCAAAATCATCTATAATAATACTGTACCGTTTTTTGCCCGATTTATTTGCTGATACACTAAAAACAAATGAACCATGAAAAGCATCTCCAACAATAACTATTCGTTTTCTGGCGATCTCCCGATTATTCTCCATAAGTCGAAGCCAGCTTTTTTCACCATCTAAGTTTGTTGCTGAAATATTCACTTCCACAGGAAAAGCATCACCATTATATACAATAGAGTTACTTCTTACCTCATCTATCTTAATATCTACATTTTGAGAAGTATCGCCTAAAGCTATTGTAAATATTGGGAAATTCAAATCACTAGCAGCATAAACCGGATCAATCCCATTGTTAAAAATTCCATCACCAACAATTACAACAGCTCCAACATTTAAACCTGCATAATCTGATGATACAGTTAAAATAAAATCAGAATAGTTCGATGTATTACCCACATAGCGAACTGATTGAGACTGAGTTACCCGCTCACCAAAAGTATATGATTCAACATCTGCTTTAGCTGAGATGGCCATCTTAAGTTCATCTAACTGACTAATTAATACTGTTTTATAAAAAACAGAATCGTTACTCAACAGAATAGAAGATGAATTATCATGACCAATTATTACAATTGGTTTCTCAATCTGTTTCTTTTTTGTTCTAACATATGGCGACAATAATAGAAATGCTAAGAAAGCAACTGATGTAAATCTGAAAAAGAAAAGTAATATTGAAATAACCCGGCTTAGCTTATTCTTGGAATTACCAATATATAATAATGCAGCATATAATAATCCAATTAGAATTACTAATGCAACTGTCCACCACGGATAGGATATGAAAATCTCAGTAATCACTAATTAGGTATTTGTGAATGGTAAACCCCACTATCGGGGGGCACTATCAATTATTATGTATCCAATCCACCGCAAACATTAATAACCTGTCCTGATACATATGATGATAAATCAGAACCAAGGAAAGTAGCTACATCAGCAACATCTTCAGGTTTTCCTGATCTACGCAAAGGAATAGTTTTAATCCATGCTTCACGAACTTCATCACTCAATTTATGAGTCATGTCGGTTTCAATAAAACCAGGAGCGATTGCATTACAACGGATGTTTCTTGAGCCAAGCTCTTGGGCAATTGATTTGGTAAAGCCAATCATACCAGCTTTTGAAGCCGAATAATTTGATTGTCCAGCATTACCGCTAACACCAACAACAGAGCTCATATTAATAATTGATCCAGTTCTTTGTTTCATCATTGTTCTTTGCACAGCCTTTGTAAGGTTAAATGCTGATTTAAGATTTACAGTTAAAACTGCATCCCAATCTTTCTCCTGCATTCTCATTAATAAATTATCACGAGTAATACCGGCATTATTTACAAGTATATCTATTCTTCCAAAATCTTCAACTACTGTGTTGATAAGCTTTTCACTATCATCATAAGATGCTGCATTGGAGGCATATCCTTTAGCTTCCACTCCAAGAGCTTTGAGTTCAGCTTCTGTAGCTTCCATATTCTCATCATAATTGAGATCTGAGAATGCAACATTTGCACCTTCCTGTGCGAATTTCATTGCTATAGATTTACCGATTCCTCTTGCGGCACCAGTAATTAAGGCAGTTTTTCCTTCTAGTAATTTCATTTTTGAGATTGATTTATTAAGGGCCAAAGATATAAATTTATGTTATTGGTTATTGGCCGATGTATTGTTATCATAGTTGTCGGGTTATTGTAGTTGTCATGGTTATCGGATTGTCAAATTTTATCCATTGATTTTGATTGAGATAAATTAATCACAGAATGTAAATAAGAGCATAATTATCAAAAGTCAGCCTCCATAAAAAAAGTGCGACTAATTTTAATGAATATTAAAAATAATTGTACTTTTGCACTCCAATTTATTGGACTCGTAGCATAACGGATAGTGCACCTGACTACGGATCAGGAGGTTGCAGGTTCGAATCCTGCCGGGTTCACGAAGGTCATTCCTAAAGGAGTGGCCTTTAGTTTTTTATAAATGTGTCATTTTTATTTTTGACTGATTTAAGACTGTAGAAACACAACCTATTCCAGCACATAAACTCCACTGATACTTATAGGTGTTAGCGATGTCGATACTCCGATTTTTTAAAATGACAAAAATCTCTGATTCCAA